>CADBQV010000001.1 GCA_902796895.1 uncultured Erysipelotrichaceae bacterium
ATTAATATCATTAGGTGTAAATGCCTTTAATAAGGCAAATGAACCATAATCAATATAATCTTTTGAAAATACACCATTATCTGTGTGAAATATAAAAGAATGATTTTTAAAATTAAATGTAAATTGAGCTGGCTTAGATTCTAAATCTCCTAAATCCCTTGAATAATAATGAAGATTGTCTTTCATTTTAAAAAATAGGACTTAAGTTACCTCAAGTCCTAATTTTAATTTATTGAAATTAATATTACTTAACTTCTACAGAAGCGCCAGCTTCTTCTAATTTAGCTTTTAATTCATCAGCTTCAGCTTTAGAAACTTTTTCTTTAACTGGTTTTGGTGCATTGTCAACTAAGTCCTTAGCTTCTTTTAAGCCTAAGCCTGTTACTTCTTTAACAACTTTGATAACACCAAGCTTTGCAGAACCAGCAGATGTTAAGATAACATCGAATTCAGTTTGTTCAGCAGCGGCAGCAGCACCTGCAGCAGCAGCTGGAGCAGCAGCAACAGCAGATGGATCAATACCGAATTCATCCTTCATTGCGTCTACTAATTCTTTGATTTCAAGAATAGTCATTTCTTTTAATGATTCAATAAATACTTCTTTAGTTAATTTAGCCATTTTAATTTTTCCTCCGTATAATCAATAATTAATTTTAATTAGGCTTCTTGTCCTTTTTCAACTAACATATTTAAGCCAATTGCTAACTGTCTTACTGTACCTAACATACCAGCAGCTAATTGAGTTAATAATGTTTCGTAAGATGGTAGTACTGATAATTCTTTTAACTTATTAAAGTCAAAGATATCACCATCAACTACACCTTTTACAACTTCTACTTTTGCATTTTCTTCACCAGCAGCTTTGAATAATACTTTTGCTGGAGCAACAACATCATCTTTAGAGAATGCAATTGCAACTGGTCCTAAAAATGCATCTTCCATATCATCATAGCCTGCAGCTTTAACAGCACGTCTTGAAATATTGTTTTTAATAACAGATACTTCACAGCCGTTTTCACGCATGCTTCTACGAAGGTTTTGGAATCTTTCAACTGTTAATCCTTGATATTTGAAAACAACGATTGCAGCTGAATCTTTAATTCTTGAAGTTAATTCTTGAACTTCAGTCTCTTTTAGTGCAATAGATTCTTTCATTTTTTACCTCCATTAGTTTTTGAAATGAAAAATCTTCTTCCACCGAGGCAAAAGAAGATTTAAATCTTATATTGTTCCTCGGTAGGAGATTAAGGGGTTTTGCCCCGCCTACTGTCTTCGGCTTATAAATTTCATTTTTAATTAGTCAATTGTGTTAAAATCAACTTTAATACCAGGACCCATAGTAGATGCTACTGAAACATTCTTAACATATGAACCCTTGATTGTTGAAGGACGAGCCTTCAATAAAGCATCGTAAACTGTCTTTAAGTTTTCTTTTAACTTATCAGCACCAAATGATACTTTACCAATAGTCATTTGGATATTACCAACCTTATCAGGACGGTATTCAACTTTACCTGCTTTAATTTCTTTTACTGCTTTTGCAACATCCATTGTTACAGTACCAGTCTTAGGGTTTGGCATTAAACCTTTAGGTCCTAGAACACGTCCTAATTTACCTAATTTACCCATCATATCTGGTGTTGCAACGATAACGTCAAATTCGAACCAGCCTTGATTAATCTTGTTAATCATTTCCTCTTCGCCAACAAAATCAGCACCTGCTTCAGTTGCCTCTTGTGCCTTAGCACCACGAGCGATAACTAAAACCTTTCTAGTTTTACCAGTACCATTAGGTAAAACGATAGCGCCACGAATATTTTGTTCTGCTTTACGTGGATCGATATTAAGACGGAATGCTACATCAACTGATGCATCGAATTTAGCTGTTGAAGTTTTGCATGCTAAATCTAATGCTTCTAATGCAGTGTAAGCTTTTGATTTGTCAAATAGCTTAGCTGCTTCAACGTACTTCTTTCCTCTCTTCATGTTTTCCTCCTAAAATGTGGTCAAGCGGGAATTCCTCCCACAATTTTTAGGTCGTCTATATAACAACCAATTAATCTTCTACAACGATGCCCATGTTCTTAGCTGTACCACAAATAATATTTGTTGCAGCTTCAACATCG
>CADBQV010000002.1 GCA_902796895.1 uncultured Erysipelotrichaceae bacterium
GGAACTGGTTCACCCCAATATCTTTGACGAGCAAAAATCCATTCTCTAAATTTATAATTAACACATCTTTTTGCAACGCCCATCTTTTCAAGCTTAGATGTTATTGCTTCTTTAGCTTCTTCAACTGTAAGACCACTAAATTCTTCTGAATTAATTAATTTACAGCCTTTTCCTAAATAATCTTGTTTTTCAAATGCACACTTGCTTACATCTCTACCTTCAATTACTTGAATCATTGGAATATTATGAGCAACTGCATATTCAAAATCTCTTTGGTCATGAGATGGAACAGCCATTACAGCACCTGTACCATAATTAGCTAATACGAAATCACCCATGAAAAGTGGTACTTCCTTACCATTAACAGGGTTAATTGCATATAAGCCCTCTAATATACAGCCTGTCTTGCCTTTGTTTAATTCTGTTCTATCTAAATCACTCTTTTGACTAGTTTCTTTTATATAAGCTTTTACTTCATCAATGTTTTTAACTCTTGGAAGTAATTGTTCAACAATTTTTCCATCTGGTGCTAAAACCATGAATGTAATACCATAGATTGTTTCAATACATGTAGTGAATATAGAAAATTCTCCACCACCAACGATATCGAATTTTACTTCAACACCTGTTGATTTACCAATCCAGTTTCTTTGCATTTCTTTTGTTGATTCAGGCCAATCAATTTCATTTAAGCCTTCTAATAATTTTTCTGCAGATTGAGGTTGGTCAATAACCCATTGCTTCATATTCTTTCTAACTACAGGATATCCACCACGTTCGCTCTTACCATCGATTACTTCATCGTTTGATAAAACTGTTCCTAATTCTTCACACCAGTTTACAGGCATATCAATGTATTTTGCATATCCGTCCTTATAAAGGTTTTTGAAAATCCATTGAGTCCATTTATAGTAGCTAGGGTCTGATGTTGAAATCACACGATCCCAATCATAATCAAATCCTAATTCCTTTAATTGCTTTGTAAATGTTTTAATATTTGCTTGTGTAAATCCATCTGGATGATTTCCTGTTGTAATAGCATATTGTTCAGCAGGTAAGCCAAATGAATCATATCCCATTGGATGTAATACATTATATCCTTGCATTCTTTTCATTCTTGATACAATGTCTGTTGCAGTATATCCTTCTGGATGTCCTGCATGTAGTCCTACTCCTGATGGATATGGAAACATATCTAGTGCATAAAACTTAGGCTTTGAAAAATCCCAAACATCAGTCTTGAATGTTTGATTTTCTTCCCAATATTTTTGCCATTTTGCTTCAATTATCTTATGATTATATTCACCCATAATAAATTTACCTCCAAAATATAAATAATACCTATGGTATTATAACACAAAAGACTCTGTTTTTATAGTGAAAAAAATATAAAATATTATAATTTATTATAATAAAGTCAATATTTTAGCTTTTTAAATTTAAAAAAGGAGTATAAAACTCCTTATTTATGCGAATAATATCGCAATTAACGCCATTAATTCTCTATTAGATAGAAAGCCATCTATTTCATATAGATAATTGCCACAATATTCTTTTATTTTATTACCATTTACTTCAGCTATATAATTACCACAATATCTTTTTACTTTATTTCCATTAAATTCTAAGATGTAATTACCGCAATATTCTTTTATTTTATCTCCACTTATTTCATACAAGTAATTACCACAATATCTTTTAATTTTATTACCTGAAATTTCATATAAATAATTACCACAATATTCTTTTATTTTATCATTATTTATTTCTAAAATGTAGTTTCCACAATATCTTTTAATTCTTGCCATATATCCTCCATTTTATACGTCTTTTCTAAGTTTAATTTTTCTATTAATTGATGAAATTACAAGGCCTAAAATGGCTAGTATCATACCAATAATTGTATAAACATTAATTATTTCATCAAGTATTATAAATGATGCAATTGTAGTAATAACAGGTGATAAATAAATATAAATTGATGTTTTTACAGCACCTATATTACGTAGTGAATAATTCCAAAGTAAAAAACATAATGTAGATGCTAAAATACCTAAAAATAAGATGTTTCCAAGGTTTCTAAATGAAGCTAAGGCTAAGAAATTAAAATCACATCTAAAGATAAATATAAAAGGTATTAAAAGTATTAATCCATAATACATTATTTTTCTTGTTACTCCTATTCCTTTATAGCCTAAGTCCCCGATTTTCTTAACAAAAACGCTATAAAAGCCCCACATTACCATTGCTATTATCGCAAGAAAATAGCCAAGTGGATTCATATTTAGATTATTACTTCCGTTTATACTTATTAGTATTATTCCTATAATAGCTGTAATAAAACCAATAATAAACCATATAGTTATTTTTTCAGTTTTTAAAAATATAGTACAAAAAAGTAATGTGAAAAATGGCGCCATAGATACTATGATTCCTACATCTGAAGCACTAGTATATGATAGTGCTAGATTTTCAAATAGGAAATAAAATGTTACTCCTGATGCACCTGCACCAATAAATAATAATTCATGTTTAAATGAATTTGTTTTAAATATTTTAGGATGAATAATAAATAGTAAGCTTACGCATATAACTAATCTATAGATTAATATAATAACTGGGTGAAATGATTCTAATAATACTTTAGTTGATATAAATGTAGTGCCCCATATAAAAACGCAAAATAAAGCGAAAATATGGCACATTATTTCTTTTTTCTTTGTCATTGATTAACCTTTATATTTGGCTTATTTTCATTTGTTTTTAGATTATTAATAATAACAAATACAATTAAATCAATAATTATTAATAAAGCTAATATTAGCCAATAAATGATAGAATATTCGTTATATTTTCCAATCCATTCTATTGCATAATATATTATACCTGCAATAATTAAATAGCTTGCGTGCATTATTGGAGTATATTTTTTAAATGTATATGTCTTATCAGTTAATAAATGGATAATCATTATAATTAAATTACCAAGACCAATACCCATTATAAAAAATAATGTCATGTAATAAAAATTTACGTCATATTTAAATATAAAATAGCCAAGAATTATATCTAAAGATATAGCTAATATATTTAATAATATTGTAATTATTAAAAATAATTTTTTCATTTTAAAATCTCCAATAATGTATTTAAGACATATTCAACTGATTTTTGTCTAACATTATTTCTACCAATAGCACCAAAATTCATTTTCTTTGTAAATATATTGCCTAAAATATTAAAGCCAAAGCATACAGTACCTACAGGTATTAAATCACTTCCACCAGTAGGTCCTGCAACACCAGTTAAGGATACACAAATTGATGAATTTGTTAATTCCATAAGTCCTAGTGCCATTTCATAAGCTACTTCTTCTGATACTACATCATATTTATCTATTGTTTCTTTTTTAACATTTAAATATTTCATTTTAGCTTCGTTAGAATATGTTACAACACTTTCGTTTAATACCTTAGATGCGTTACTAACATTAACGATAGTTGCTGCACAAAGTCCACCTGTTAGGCTTTCAGCAAATGAAATATGATAGTTCTTTTTTATTAATAAATCGACTAATTTATCCTCTAAATTCATATTTATCACCTATAGAAAAAAATCTCCATTTAAGGAGATTTTTATGTTTTTTAGAATCCGAAATATTTCTTTGCATTGTTGTAGCAAATATCTTCAACAATTTTTCCAAGTGTTTCAATTTCAGATGCAGGATATTGTCCTGTTTCAACTAAATCACCTAATTTTTGGCAAAGAATTCTTCTATAATATTCATGACGTGGATATGCTAAGAATGAACGAGAGTCAGTTAACATACCTACTGTTTGAGCAATTAATGCAACTTGCATCATTGTTTCCATATTTTGCTTCATACCATCTTGTTGATCTAAGAACCACCAAGCAGTACCATTTTGTAC
>CADBQV010000003.1 GCA_902796895.1 uncultured Erysipelotrichaceae bacterium
GCTATCATATTTATCTCCCTTTAAATATGTCTTTCTTACTGCCTCATCACTATCAGTATTCGCATCTACAAATCCTATACCGCTTGAGCCTTTATAAATCTCAGGTGACAATCCATATGGTTCTTCAGTTCTTGATGGACCGTTAACACCTAATATAACATTATGATTTTTAAGTGAATTACCAAAATCTATATCTATTAGATCACAACCATATGTTTTATTAAAAATAACATCAAAGCCAATAACTGATGGTTTATATGAAATAGATGTCCACATATTTAATATATCAGTAAAATATTTTCTATATTCAATTGGATTATAGGCATGATATTTTTCAATAGTCTCATCATCAATACCTACAATTGTTATTCTTTTATCGATATTACCTTCATGTTGAAATATTCCATCATTAATTTTATTATCTAATGTATTAAGTGGATTCCATGCTAGAGATATTAATGACATTAATAACATAATTAATGCAAATATAGATGAAAATATTAAATTTTTAAATTTAAAATTAAATATCTTATTTTTCATACTCTTCCCCAAATCAAAAATAATAATATTATTTAAATTGTAAAAACAAAAATCACCTTAATTGTAACATAATAATTTATAATTATAAATAAAATTTAAAATATTAAGAAAAAAAGGAACTAAAAAACTCATTTTTATTGATGTAAAGAAAAAAATGTGGAATAAACAAATATTCCACAAATTTCATTATTTTTCTAATTTAATCATTTCAGTGTATGCCATAATTAATGGTCCTACACCTTTTGCGTCATTTTCTACAATTGGTTCTGACATATAATATTCATAAGTTCCATCACGTCTTAAATTATTTTCAGGTCCTAAGCCTCCAACTAAGCAGATTCCACCTAAATTTAAATCGCCATCTTCTTTTACTGTTAAATATTTTTTACAAATACCATCGAATATATCTTTACCAATTTGTTCATATCTTTCAGGTAAGAAACCAAGTCTTGCACCTTTTAATATAGCATAAGAAATCATTGCTGATCCTGATGTTTCTAAATAATTCTTTTCTCTTCCTGGATAATTTGGTACTTGATAGAACATTTTACTATCTTTATCTTGATATTGTAAAATACCATCAATTATTTCTTTTAATAATGATTTAATGGTATTGAATTCATCATACATTTGCTTATCCATATAATCAGCAACATCAACAAGTGCTACAGTAAACCAACCAATACTTCTTAACCAGAAGTTTTGTGATAAACCAGTTTTCTTATCAGCCCAAAACATTGTTTTTTCTGAATCATAGCAGTGATAATATAATTTTTTATCTTCATCAAACATATATTTTCTTACATTCTTAAATTGTTTAACAATGTCAGAATAATCCATTTTGTTATATTTTGTTTGATATCTAGTATAGAATGGCTGCATCATGTATAAGCCATCTAACCAAACTTGATCATGATATATTTTTTTATGCCAGAAACTACCCTCTTTTGTTCTAGGATGAGATAATATTTGTTTTTCATATACCATCTTTATAGCTTTTTCGTATTTCTCGTTTTTTGTATAATCATATAAATCAAATAAGATTCTTGATTCAGATACATCATCTGTTGAATATTTTTCAGGATGATATCCTAAAATAGTTCCATCATCATTAACATAATAATCAGTGAATTTTATAACAAAATCTAAATATTTTTTATCATTTGTTGTCTTATATAATTCTATTAATGATGACATCATACATCCATCAATATAATTCCAGCCTAAAGCTTTATTTTGTTTTATTATTTCAATATTCCAAAGTGGCTTATCGGGACTTGAAGTCATCAATTTATCTATATATCTATCTATTACATCGTACATAATGTAGTCCTC
This sequence comes from uncultured Erysipelotrichaceae bacterium, assembly GCA_902796895.1. GTDB lineage: Bacteria > Bacillota_I > Bacilli_A > Acholeplasmatales > Anaeroplasmataceae > Anaeroplasma. Next base: position 1,876 of record CADBQV010000003.1, read on the forward strand.
CTACGTATCAATAATATTATACTAAAAATTTTCGTAATTTACAATCAAATATATTTTACTTATATGTTTGATTGTCTAATATTGATAAAATATCTAACCATTTTGAAATTATTATATCATCTCTATATTTTAATGATTCATTAACAGCTTGATTCTTATAACTTTCTAATCTCTTATTTTTAATATATAAATCCTTTAATGAATTTATAGATTCTTCTATATTCTTATTATCAATTATAATAGATGCCTTTTCAGTTATATCATCAATCTTTTTATATGATAATATTACAATTGATTGACTAATTGCTTCTATCGCATTAACTGGTTTAGCATTAATTGTATCAGTTATGAATAATATATCTGCATCCTTATATGCATCTATTTTTTCATATTCATATTTAAATAATACTTTCTTTTCTAAATTATTTTCTAATATGAAATCTTTTATTTTACCTTCATATTTCAAACCATACATTATAAAATAAAAATCTTTATATTTTTCTTTTAATTTTAAAATATAATTTAATGCAAGCATTGGATTTTCATATTCATTATTAATAAATATTATATTGTTTTTCATTAAAGTATCATATCTAGGATAAAATCTGTTAGAAGGATATACTAAAAATGAACCTTTATATTTTTTATTTTTGATAATCTTATTTCTTTCTTGATTATCAAAGAAAATAAAATTATCAAATTTTTTATTAATTTTCTTTTGTTTACAACTTAAGAAATCATTTGAATTATTAAAATATTCAAGTAATACTAATCTTTCTTTAGGAATTAAATATGAAATATTATTTGAAATATAAATTAAACAATCATTTTTAGTAGTAATAGATGATATTTTATCTATTATTTCTTTTTTATTTTTCTTAAATGAATTTATATCATATCCTAAATAAAATGATTCTATTTTACTTGATATATCTAATTCCATTTCTTCTGTTAAAATAATTAATAAAATAGTACGATATTTACTTAATTTATTTAAAGTATCTATCATAGATAATTTATTATCATTATTAACTTTATCTACAACAAATACTATTCTTTTCATAATATCATCCTATTTTAATGTATTTAATATTTCTTCTTTAGAAATACCACCAATTCTTAAAAATTTTATTTCATTATCAATTATAGATATAACAGTTGATGATATATTTGAAGAATCTTCTTTCTTTTCATATATTTTATCAACTAAATTATTATATTTTTCTTTAATTATTTCATATTCATTAATTGGCATACTTCCACTATCATTTACTGATGTAGTAAGCATTGGGCCATTTTCATTTAATATATTTAGTGCTATCTTAGAATTTGGTATTCTTACTCCAATTGTCTTATATCCAATTTTATTTATAACTTCATCCTTAGCTTTTAATACAATAGTTAAGGCACCAGGTAAGAATTTATTAATTAATAATCTTGCATTATCATCTAATATAGCAATATCATCAATTTGTTTAATATTAGCACAAAGACAAGCAAGTGGCTTATCCTTGCTTCTTTTTTTTATTTCATATATTTTTTCTATACCATCAATATCAAATATTTTAGTGCCAATACCATATACTGTATCAGTAGGAAATATAATTACCATTTGAAATCACCGACATATATAAATGTCATTCTATCCTTTCCCTCTAAGTCTTTTAATACCTCAACCTTAGCATTTGGAAAATATTTATTAGCTAGGCTAATCATTTCTTGTTTTTTATCATAGCCATGTTCAAAGGCTATTAATGCTTTTTCATTTAATAAAGGCTTTAATCCTTTTAATATTATATCATAAAATTTCATACCATCAGTACC
>CADBQV010000004.1 GCA_902796895.1 uncultured Erysipelotrichaceae bacterium
ATAATCCTTTGAATTATCTAAAGAAGAATTAAGTAAAAATAATGTTGATTTAATATTATATTTATCAAGTAAATCAGTATATATTTTTATACCTTCTTCAAGGCTATATTCTTTATCATATTTTAATCTATCCTTTAAAACCATTATGTCATATAATGATTCAATATCCATTGTCATAAATGCATATTTCATGATTTAAAATATTCTCCTACAAATTCTTTAATAGTATTATCATATTTTAATTCATTATTAATTCTTACATGTGAATGTCTTCCCTTATCAAACCATACAAGCTTTGTTAATTCTTTATTTGAATTATCATAAATTTCTTGAGCACATTTAGGAAGAGAATAAATATCTTCTTTAGAATGAATCATTAATAAAGGCTTATCTAATATTTTAACTGCGTTAATAGGACCATATTTTTTGGGATTAACCTTAGTTATTTTTTTAAGCCTTAGCATTACGTAATTAGCTAAAGGATATGGTGGCTTTTTAATGTCTTTCATATGAGTTATGAATGTAGCATAAAATGTTTTATACATTCCATCTGCAACCATACCTAAGATGTATTTTGGACAATCCTTATTAGTAAGTGCGTAGATTGCAGAAGCACAGCCTACACAAATACTATGTAGGATAATATGATTTTGATTATATTTTTCATGAATTAATTTAGCCCAAGCTAACACATCATATTGTTCTGTAAATCCAACTCCAATAAAATTACCTTCAGATAGGCCATGACATCTATTATCAATAACTAAAATATTATATCCTAATTCCTTATAAGGCTTAGCATAATAATAAGAATATAAAAGTGATTCAGTTCTACCACAAACAATTATTACACTTTTATCCTTACTGAAATTAAAATATTCGCCATATAATTTTAAATTATCATTTGTTATTTCTAAATTTTCTTTATATTCCTTATTTTCTTTTTCAAATTCTAATCCTTTATCATACATTAAAACTTGTTCACTGTCCCATGGTGCGCTACAAAAGCGGCCCCATTTATCTTTATTATATTCTTTAGTTAATTCCTTTTTATATATATGCTTAGATATAAATATTGTAGGAATGTAAATACTAATTAATATAAAAGAGATTACAATTATTGATACAATTAAAAATATTTTCATATTATCTCCTAAATAAATTCATTCATATTTATAAGCATAAATATAATAATAGTTAATATAGCTATAGATATAATTACAGAAAGTATATTAAGTCTAATATTTAACATATTTTTATCATTATGCTTTTTATAATTTATTATGGATAATATTAAAGAGATAGTTGCAGGAATAAGACCTAACGCAAATATAGAAAATACTAAGCCAAGTACCATAAAAATAAATGATAAATCTTTATGTGTTTGATATTTAATTTCTTTATTTAATTCTTTTTTTTCTAATTTATCCATATATTTCTTCCTTAAACAAATATATTATACTTAAAGTATAAAATCATTTCAATTATTTTATGTTTCTATTAATTGTAATAAATCATAGATTTTGCTATAATATATTTATATTATAGTTGGGGTATATTATGTCAAATAAAAAATTAATGATAGTTATTCCATCATATGAACCTGATGGAAAACTAATCGAGCTTGTTGACAAATTAAATAATTTTTTTACTAACTTTAATATCATTATCGTAAACGATGGTTCTGTTGGTTATGATAATATATTTAATGAGGTTAAGAATAAAAATAATGTTATATTATTAAATCATAAAGAAAACCAAGGTAAAGGTGAAGCACTTAAGACAGCTTTTAAATTTATTAAAAAGCTAGATCAAGAATCAGTAATAGTAACATGCGATAGTGATGGACAGCACACTCCAACAGATATTAAAAAGGTATATGATTTTTATTTGAAAAATCCTAATTCATTAGTTTTAGGTAGTAGAAAATTTGAAGGTAATGTACCAAAGAAAAGTCAATTTGGAAATATAACTACTAAGATTTTATTAAGAGAAGTTGAAGGATTTTATTTACATGATAGTCAAACAGGACTTCGTGCCTTTGGTAGTGAAGAATTAGATAGAATGATATCTATTAAGGGTCATAGATTTGAATATGAAATGAATATGCTAGTTGAAATGAATCGTTTTGGTGTAGATATAAAAGAAATAGCTATTGAAACAATTTATTTTGATAATAATTCAAATACTCATTTTAGACCTATTAAAGATTTCTTAAAAATATGCTTTACAATTGATAAATATAATTTGCCTTTATATTTATCATATTTATTAACAATAATTGTATTTATAATTACATATTTTATTACTAAAGCTATTGGTATTTATGATGATTCATTAATATCTAATATTTATTTATTAATTATGAGTGGTTCAATTGCGATATTTTTTAATTTATTAATTAATACATCAGGATTTTTTTATGGTAATAGATTTATATTTATGAATAAATATTTAGGATTAAGAAATTTAATTATAACTATGATATCTTTAATATTCTTAACAGGATTTTTCTTATTATTTAATAAATATTTAGAATATAAAATATTATCAATAATATTAGCTTGTATATCAGCAAGAATAATACAAGGATTAATTAATTTCTTTGTGATAAAAAAGAAAAAATTATACGAGGAATAATATGAAATTATATGTTGTAGGTGATTCTACCTTAGCTAAATTTAATGATGTAAGCTACTATTTTTCAAGATATGGCTATGCCACAAAATTAGAAGAATATTTTGATATTGAAGTGATTAATTTAGCTCAATCAGGTAGAAGTGCTAGAAGCTATTTAAATGACAAAGAATACGAAACATTAAAAAAATCACTACAAAAGGGTGATTTTTTATTGATTGGCTTTGGCCATAATGACCAAAAGGATGATGATGTAATTCGTTTTTCAGATGCAAGATTAGATATATCTAATCCTAAATCATTTAAATATGTTTTATATGAATATTATATTAAATTAGCATTAAATGTTGGTGCAACGCCTATATTAGCTACACCTATAGCGAGATTAAATGAATCTGATATATATGAAGGTATAACTATTCATGATACTAAATGCGGAAATTATAAAAATGCTATATTAGATTTAGCTAAAGAACTTGATATCATAGCGATTAATCTAACAGATCCTTCTATAAATTTATATAAGAAATTAACATATAAAAATGCTATATACCATCATGCGATTACAGGCGCTATAAAAAAGGATGGTAAATTAATAGCTAATATTAAAAGTGTTGATAAAACACATTTAAGTAGCTATGGTGCTAAATATATTGCATATATTTTCGCAAGCTTAATTAAAGAAACTAATTCACCTTTAAAAGCTTATTTAAAAGAATTAAAAGAACCAACAGAAAAAGATATTTATATAAATCCTTTATATGAATATATTGATTATATTCCATATAATAGTAATGATTATAAAAATATCATAGATTTTAAAATGACAAAAATAGGCTTATTTAAAGATAATACAAAAGAAAATATATATAATTTAGATAATAATATAATAATTGAATCTATGCCAAATTCAGGTGTAATGCATTCAACTAATGACACATTTAATTATGTATTTAAAAAAATAGATAAATCAGATAATTTTAAAATGACTGCGAAAGCTAAAATATTAAATACAGATAAAATGCGTCAAAATTCATTTGGAATTATGATTCGTGATACTATTTATAATTCTAATAATAGATTAACAAATGATAATTTTATATCTTGTGGTATTATTAGCCAAGATGTAACTAATATATTATTTTCAAGAGAATATACTACAGAATTAAAAAAAGAATATACAATTAAAGAATACCCAAATAATTTAGATACATTCGAATTTGAATTATATCGCTTAGGACAAAGAATAACTATAAGCTTAAAATATAATGATACAATATATAAGCATGATTATTATGATTTTGATATATTCGCAATAGATAATAATAATTATTATGTAGGAATGTATGCCATTAATGGCTTAAAAATAGAATTTTATGATATTGATTTTCAAATAACATCAAAAGCTAAAGGTGCTTAATATGGAAATATATTATTCTAAAATTATAAATAAAAATATCATAAAGGATAATAATTTAGATATTAATTATTTTAATAAATTAATAAAAACAATAAATAACATAAATGACCATTCATTTATGTTTTTTAGGTTTATGGACTATTATAATTATATAAATAAAGAAAATGATACAATAAATATCATTACATATAAGGATTATATAATTAATCCATTTAATTTATTTAAAGAAAAAGAAGAAGAATTTAAATATATTATTAATAAAAATATAATTAATAATAAATTAAATGATAATAATTATTTAATAATTAAATCATTAATAGATTCTATAATTTTAAGAAAAAATGTCTATATTAAATGTGAAGATTTTTATATCTTAAATTTAATAAGTATTTTAATACCTATTAATATCTTAAAGGATATATCATTTGCATATAATATAAATATAAATGATTATAATAAATTTAATATAATCATATTAGATGAATCTTATAATGATGATTATTTTTTTGATTTTGATTTAAATATATATAATAATTATTCAATTCATCCATATTCAAATAAAATAGTATCATTATTATATAATTCTTATAGTGATGCCATAAATTACAAAAATGAAATAGATAATATAATGAATGAAAAAAATATAAATCTATATAGAGCATATAATTTATATGAATTAAAATTAGGAAATATTTATTCATTTAAAGATTCATTAAGCTTAAAAGAAGCATTACAGGATTTAAATTATAATGATAAATTTATAGCATCTAGTATTTATCCTATCTTAAATAAATTTCAAATTAATAAGGATATATTAGATATATATAAATATGTATATAATAACTTAGATTCATCACATGATTATATTATTCAATCATTTTTTAATAACTTATTATTATTTGATATTAATAAAAAGAAATTAAATCCTGATGAATATCTAAATTTAATTATTAAATATAGTCCTTTTGATTTATTAGATTATTATAATTATTTAATAATTAATAAAGAAAATGATATTAAATTAAAATTAGGCTTATCAGATTTTAATAGCTGGTATTTATATATTTATTTATTATTATTAGATATTAATAAAAATAAAAAATCATTTGTACCAAATAAAGATTTAGAATATGTAATCAGATATTTAATTGATTTAAATAAGGATTATGAATTAGATTTAATTTTAAATTTAATCTATAAATTTAATAAAAAAGCTAAATCTAGATTACTTTATAATGTAATAAAAGAAATTGATAAAAACATCAATTCATTTATTAATATCTTAGATTTAGAATATTCATTTATTTTACTTGAAAAGATGGACTTTAATGATTCAATTGATTTTTATGAAAAAGGCTATAATTCAATTTTAGATAGAAATAAATTTGTAGAAATTTATGTTTTAAGAGAAAGTAAAAATAAAGATTATTATAATAAAATAAATGAATTATTACAAAAAGATAATTATAATTTCTTTTTACTAAAAAAAGAAACTAAAAAAATATCTGATAGTCATAATATAGATATAAATTATTTAGATAAAATATATAAAGAATATTATTTAATTAAAGAAAAGAAAGAATCATATATTTTTATTGATAAAATATTAGAATACTTAAATTCTAAAAAATATGAATCTAAGGTTATTGAAGCTATTAATATATATGATAGATATTATAAAAACTTAAATGATAATTTTAAAGATAAAATAGATAGTGTAAGAAAGATAAATAATTTTATTTATAATTATCCTGATTTAATATTTATAAATGATATTTCATATTATAAAAAATTAAATGAAATAAATGATTTATTAGGAAAATATAAGGAAGAAGAAAATATATATCATAAATTATTAATTATAGGCTTAGATGTCAAAAAATCATATTCTAATATGGATTTTAATAAATTATTTTTTGACAATATTATACTTTATAAAAGATATAATATAGATAATAATTTAATTCCATTTTTTAATAAATATTATTTATCTATATTAATATCATCATATTATAAATATATTCCTAATATTTTTAATTTAAATGATACATATTTAATATATGATTTATTTGATATTATCTTCTTAAAATTTAGAGATTTTAATGGTAATAGATATTCATTTATTAATTCATTTATGAATATGGATTTAAATGAATTTAAATTAAATTTCATGTATTTTTTAATTTATTCAACAAATAAAGAAGATGAAAAATATTTAAATATATTATCTTTAATAATAAAAGAACGTAATATTAAAAATAAATTATTTAAAGAATATTATAATTTAATTAAAAAATTAGATATTTTTAATAATTTAAGTATTAAGTCATTAAATTATATTGATTCTTATATATTAAATAATTCAAATAAAATAATGTCATTTATTTGGAAGCATTTTAAAAAATAAAAAAAATTTAAAAAAATTTGTCACCTTTTTATAGTTTCAATCGTTTTATATATAGGAGAGATTTAAAATGGCTAGTTTTACTATAAGGGAATTTGAAAAGAAATATGAATTATATTCTAAAGAATTAATGAATATAAGCTTTGGTTATACTAAATCTAAGGATGATTCATTTGATATTGTTCAAAATGTTTTTTATAAATTATTTAATTTAAAAAAAGATTTTATAAATTTAGAAGATGAAAAATATTTTTTAATTAGATTAACTATTAATGAATCATTAGATTTTATAAAAAAGAATAAAAGAATTGTAAATGTAGATGAAAAAACTATAGATCTTATAGCAGATGAGAAAAATGATAAGAGATTAGAAAAATTAGCAATTTTAGTAAAATCACTCCCGGAAAAATATAGAAGAGTTATCATACTTTATTATTATGATAATTTAAAAATTGAAGATATAGTAAATGTCATAAAGATCTCTAAAGATGCAGTAAAGAAAAGATTAGAAAGAGCAAGATTGATACTTAAAGAAAAGATGGAGGAATAATATGTTAGATGATTTAAATAAACTAGTTCCTAAGCTAGATGAAGATGACAAAGAAAGAATGTTTAATAATATTAATAATATGAATAATAATAAAAAGCCTAAAAAGGCTTTTGGTAAAAATTATATAATTGTTACCTTATCATTCATATTAGTTTTAGCTATTTTAATACCTACTTTAATTATTATTTCAAATAATAATAACAGTAGTGAAAAGGAAAATAATAATACTAATACAAATACTAATACACCAACAACAAGCTATGATCCAAAGACATCAGAAACTATAATTAATACAGAAAATAATACTAATTATGAACCTGGTATTTCTTATGATAATAATGAAGCAATAGTATATTTAGAAAAAGAAGATTTACTTGGCGTTGCCGCATTTAATGCATTTGAAAATAAAACAACTGAAAAATTAATGCATTTTAATGAGACAGATTATAATCCTTTAATGCCTACATCAACATCAATAACATATACACATGAAGAAAAAATAATATATCCATTTAATTTTGTTGAAATAGAAAATGCATATAAATTTAAAATAGAAGTAGATGATATCATAGATTCATATGCTAAAAAAGTAATAGAAGAAAAATGTGGTTTAGGTATAATTGAGGTTGTAGTTGCAGATTTTAATACATATGATGACATTAATTCAAATTCTTTAATTGAAGATAAATTAATATCATTTAGAGGTGAAAATGGTTATTATACAAGCTTAATGAATGGTGGCGAATTATATTCTAATATTTATTATTATACTTTTAGTGAGCATAAAAAAATCTCAGATGAGGGTATAACTAAAGAACTTTCATTAAAAAAAGGCTTAAAAATAACATTAAAAGAAGATTTTAATAATTTATCATTAACAATTTATTCGGGAACTTCAAAAAGAGGAGAAAATTATGGCTTAAATGAAGCATATTGTTGTATGGGTGAATATGAAACATTAACTGTAAGTCGTATATTTAAAGTTAATTCATTAATTCAATATCCTATTATCATGGTTGAATGTAAGATTGTAAGCTTAAATCTAGATGAAGGAATAATTAATGTTTCATCTGATATTTATAATTTAGATACAATAAATATTGATGAAAA
>CADBQV010000005.1 GCA_902796895.1 uncultured Erysipelotrichaceae bacterium
ACTACTTCTTCATTTTCTCTAATTCTCATTTCAGTATCTCTATTAAATAAGAATACTTTATTTGGTTTTAAATCAAATTTAACAGCATCTTCAGTATTAATTAATACATCAGAATCTACAATTGATCTAATAGATGGCTTAGTAGATGCTGGATTTGTAGAAATAATTGTTTTATCTCTACCCATAACCTCTATATGATCTAGATTAACTGATAATTTACCATTTGGATTATAAATAAATCCTTCAGGTCTAATACCAACATATACTAATTGATCATTAAATTCTGTATCCATGATTTCTTCACCATTGATATAAACTTTATGATCTTTAATTTCACCTGTGAAAATATTAATAGGTGGAGTACCTAAGAAATTTGCAACAAATAGATTATCAGGATCATCATAAATATGTTGTGGTTCACCAATTTGTTGAACAACACCAAGTTTCATAACTACCATGATATCACAAATAGACATTGCTTCTTCTTGGTCGTGTGTTACAAACACTGTTGTAATACCAGTTTCTTTTTGAATTCTTTTGATTTCTTCTCTTGTTTGTAATCTTAATCTAGCATCTAGATTTGATAATGGTTCGTCTAGTAATAATACATTAGGCATCTTAACTAATGCACGAGCAATAGCTACACGTTGTTGTTGACCACCTGATAATTCACTAGGCTTTCTTGTCATTAAATCTTGGATTTGTACAAGTCCAGCCGCATCAAATGCTCTTTCCTTTGCTTCAGGCTTAGGAATTCTCATATTTAAAAGTGGAAACATAATATTTTGTTCAACTGTCATATGAGGATATAATGCATAATTTTGGAAAACTAATCCAATTCCTCTTCTTTCTGGTGCTACATCTGTAACATCTTCTGTACCGAAGAAGATTTTGCCATATGAAGGCTTTTCAAGTCCTGATAACATGAATAATGTAGTTGATTTACCACATCCTGATGGACCAAGTAAGCCAACAAGCTTTCCAGATGGAATAACTATATTCATGTCGTTTACAGCTTTAACCTCTCTTTTTTGCTTTTTATTAGTAAATATTTTGGTTAAATGCTCAATTCTTATTTCCATATAATATTCTCCTTATTATTCCCAAATATTTATTCTTTTATTTTTTCAACGTCTATAACAAGTTGCATCTTATAACCCTTAACCTTTAATTCTGCTGGTAAGTTATTTGCCTTATATCCAACAGCTTCGAATTTTAAATTATAATAAATACCTGCATGAACTCTTGCTTTAAATGAATATTCGTTTTCTTTTGTTAATAAAATATTAATTTCATCTGTTTCATTGTGATAATGAATATTAATATTTATATTTTCATCAATGGGTTTTGAAAGTGAAACAATAAATGTAGTAAAGTAATCAAAATTTTCTTTTTCTTCTACAACCTCTACCTCATCACTATCTTCTTGCTTTTTAAATTTCTTTTTAATGAATATAAATGGTTTTAATAATAATCTAAAGCCTAATACTAAATCACCAAATACATAAATACAAACGTAATAGATAACGATTATCCATACGGCATCTCTTGTTGAATCATTCTTTACATCATTATCAGTTCCAACTTTATAATTTTCATTTTTAGATTTGAAATAATCTGTAAATTTATTATATTCTTCTTCAGTCATTTCTCTTTGATTATAATCTTCTATAAATGACTTTTTTACGATTCCATTATCACTTTCTGTTAATAATTTATAAAATTCAGTATCATAATTTAAATTCAAATTATCTGCACTGTATTTTACATCTCCATATCTATCTATAAATTCAATTTTATTTATTGATGGTATTTTATCTTTGTTAATTTCAACATACATAAAATTTAAATTTATTAATGTAGAAATAGAATCTTTATTTCCATCATTATCACTATCATAATCAATTAATTTTACTACTTTATTATCATCTTCATCGATTAAAAGCTTTGTAGGATTTTTTTCATCATTTGATTTAACTAAATATTTATCCTTAATGCCATATAAAAACATTGAATAGCTTAAATGAGCACTTCTATCTTTATTATCATCTGATACTTGAATTGTTAATGATTCAAATATTACAAGCTTATAATCATCAGATTCATATTTATATACTTCTTTGCTATTGAAATAGCCTCCAACTAATTCCATTGCTTTATCATATCTACCATCTGCTAAATAATTATCAACATATTTTGGTATGTTTGAATTTTCTAAAGCACTTGGTAATATTACAGCAAGTAAAAAGCCAAGACCAAATGTAAGAAGATAATAGAAAATATTAATTATTATCTTTGTTTTCTTTTTCATATACTATACCAATTATTTTTCTTCCATCTCTTCTTTTTCTTCAGTATTTATTTTTTCTAAATCTACAGCTTCATCTTGATTTATATCGCTGCTATTTTCATCTTCATTCTTACTTGGAACATAATCTTTAATTTGAGATTTAAATGCATTCTCTCTTTTAATTAAATTTTCTCTTTGTTCCTTTAATTGCTTACGCTTGAATACAGGAATTAAATAATAAATAGCGATTGCGATAGCTATTAAAGCTACACAAACGATAAAAAAAACAATATCAGCCTGTTTTAATTTTATTAAAAACATAAAAACACCCCATTAATTTTATAACGTACTCTCACACATCTATTATAATGTATTATTAATAATAATACAAGAAAATTAAATTCATTAATTCATACTTTATTATAAAAAAGAAAAAAAGAATTTTAAAAAAATATTAAAATTCTTTTGACTTATTATTTTTGATAAAATCTTCTATTTCATCTACTTCCTTAAGTATTTGACTACTTAACCATACTGCACCATTTTTTGTAATTAAAATGTCATCTTCAATTCTTATACCAATGTTTTCTTCTTTAATGTATAAGCCTGGTTCGTTTGAAATAATTGATCCTTCCTTTAGTGGTGTATATTCACATAAATCATGACAATCTAAGCCTATATGATGGCTTACACCATGATAATAATATTTAGATACCTCACCATCTTCCTTTATAAGTCCAATACGTTTTAATTCAACTGCATAATATTTAATTAATATTTGATTTAATTCTTTTGTAGTAATACCTACCTTAGCATTTTCAAATACAAGCTTTTGACCATTTAAAACGATATTATAAAATAATTTTTGTCTTTCACTAAATTTACCGTTAATTGGGAATGTTCTTGATATATCAGAACAATACATATTTAAGCTTGAACCTAAATCAAATAATATTAAATCACCATTTTTAGCAAGTGAATTATTTTTCATGTAGTGTAGGCATGTTGCATTTTTACCTGATGCTGCAATAGTAGGGAATGCATAGCCTGTTGCTCCATTATATTTTACTGACTTATCAAAATAAGACTCTAATTGATATTCATACATCTCGCCAATATGAGATAGAATGTTTTTAATACCTTTATTAGTTATTTCAATTGCCTTTTTCATCTCTTCAATTTCTTCAGGCTCTTTTACTGTTCTTGCATGAGTGAATAATTTTCTACCATTTAAAATATTTACATATGGTAATTTATCTTTTATTTTTCTTGCGAAAAGTGCTGTTTTATCTAATAAGTCACTTAATCCTTCACTAGATAAATCTAAATATAATTTATTAATATTTGAAAGAAGTGATGATATATTAGATTCAAAATTATTTAAATATCTAACATCTTTGATTCCTGATTTTTCTATTACTTCTTCTTTAGTTAAATAATCTCCTACCCATAGAGATTTGAATTCATCATATTCATTAATATAAATAAATTCTGTAGTCTTACCATTAATTTTAGTTAGCACTAAAATATCTTCATATTCTAAAATACCAGATGCATAAAAGAAATTTCTATTTATGTTATATGATTGTTTAAAAATATCATCACTATCTGTTTTATTAGAAAATATAACAAAAATAGAATTATCTTCCATTTGATCTAATATTTTTTTACGATTTTTTTCAAATAATATTTTATCCATAATAAATCCTCCTAATTATTTCCATAAAAAAAAGCCCTAATTTAGGGCTAATATTAATCTAATGGAATAACATTTGTTTTCTTTTCAGTTGCTACTACGATAGATGTATCAATATTAGATACATGAGGAACTGCAAGTAATTTATCAAATACGAAATCTCTATAATACTGGAAGCTCTTTGCTACAATTTTTAGTAAGAAGGCAGCTTCACCAGTAATAGTATAGCATTCAATTATTTCAGGGATTTTATTAGCTTCTTCGATGAATTTTGTTGATGTTTCTCTGTTTAAAGGCGACATCGATACTTTAGCGAAACAAGTTATTTCAAATCCTAAAATTTTTTCATCTACAACTGCAGTAAATTGCTTTAAAATTTTTTGTTCTTTTAAATTCTTTACTCTAAGTAAGCATGAAGATGGTGCTAATCCTATTTTTTTAGATAAATCAATGTTTGAAATTGATGAATCTTCTTGTAGATACTGTAGTATCTTCTTATCGTAATCGTCAAAATAATTGTTAGCCATTTTAAATTTTCTCTCTTTCTAAAAGTTTGAGTTAATTATAACACTTTTTGAAAAAGTAGTCAAACAATATACATATTTTTTGCCGTTTTATCGAAAAAAATTCGACGAATTTTATTCTAAAATTTTGCAAAAGCGTAGAATTTGCAACGTTTTGGGGCTATTGACTTTAAATATGGCTGAAAAGAACTGACAAATGACCTTACAGTGAATATTGTCGTTATATTATATTCATCATTAATATATTTTTGTAAAATATTATTCATTTTAGGGTCATTAATACCATTAAAATCAATAATCATTAATATATCACCTGTAAAGAAATCATACATTATAACATAGTTTTTATTTTCAATAGTTATATAATCTATTGATAATCTTATTTCATTATATTTATCTAGCATATTCTTATATGCTTCTTTTATTTTTAAATCATAATCCATATTTAAATAAGATATAAATTTCTTATATATAATATCGATATTTCTATCTGATATTTCAATTCCTTTATTAGATAAAATATCGCATATAGATTCTCTTCCATAATGCAATTCTTTATAATATGCAATATAGCAAGCTATTTTAGCTGAATATGTATAACCTTTAAAAGCAAATTTATTAGCTGCTTGAGAAAAATATACTGTATCATTACATAAAGGACATTTATATCCTAAATTTTTAATTCTTATGATTCTTCCTGATGAAAATTGAATAACCTTATTAGATAAGGTATAACAATATTTTAATTTTGATTTGCATATAGGGCATATTAATATTTCTGGTTTATATATCTTACATCCTGCTTCTTTTATTTTCATGATAAATATGCAGCCCCAATTATTCCTGCATCATTACCAAGCTTAGCAAGCTTAATATCAATATCCTTTATAGCATAGTGAGCATATCTTTTATAATTATCTTTAATTCTATTAATTAGGATATCTCCTGCCATTGATACGCCACCACCAATATAAAATGCATCTACATCTACAGAAAGCTCAATAATAGATATAGCTCTACCTAATGCATCTGAAACCATGTTTAGAACAAATAAGCCTAATTCATCATTTTCTTTTGCTGCATCCATTATTTCTTTTGCAGTTAGATTATCTTTTTTAAGCTTAGTTTCAAAATTATCATAATATTCTTTAGCTAGTCTTACAATTCCTGTTGCAGATGCTACTGTCTCTAAGCAACCAAATAAGCCACAAGAACATTTATAATTATGAACAAAATCAATAAACATATGTCCTATTTCACCGCAATTAGCGTGGGCACCATCTCTTACCTTTGAATCGATAACAAGACCGCCACCTACACCGGTACCAAGTGTAATCATATATGCTGATTTAACTTTGTTATCAGCAAGCATTTCACCTAGTGCTGCAGCATTTGCATCATTAGTTGCTTTTAATTCGATATTAGGAAAATATTTATCAAATATAGGTTTAATATCTAAATTCTCAATACCAATATTTGGTAATTTATCAATTACTGTTCCTACAACATGTCCTGGAAGTCCAACACCAATAGAATCAATTTTTATATTTTTTAAATCGACAAATTCTTTTATTTTCTCACAAACATCTTCAAATAATTTATCCTTTGTTGTTTTTACTACTAATCTTTCTTTTATTTCATAATTATCAACAAATCCAACCTTAACTGTAGTCCCACCTACATCGATTCCTACTCTCATTTTAAACCTCCAAATAACATACTTAAAAAGTCTTCAACCTGATTTGATTTAGATACACCAAAGGCACATAAATTCGAAAAATGCTCACAGTTATTGCTAACTACACTATATTCACCAAGTCCAGTGCCTAGCTTTGATTTAGCAAAATTTACTATCTCATCACTATTTCTTTTTTGTTTTAATTCTTCTTCGTTATAAACTCTTACTTCAACCTCGCCACCCTTTAAAAAATCTTTAAGTGTAGTTGAAATAATTAATGCATTTTCTTGGCTTATTTCGCTTCCCTCTGGTGCTGCATATTGATATACATGCATATCATCTTCATATATTCCATGATGATAATACATTCCTCTATTTACTCTTATTTGATCGCCATATACTGGCTTTTTATTTTCCCACATATTATATCCCTCTTTTACGTATATAAATTATACTACAAAATCAGGAAAAAATAACACAATATTATAAATATTTAATTAAATCATCAAAGATGAATTTATAATGATCATCTACAATACCAAAATCCATCTTTTTATAGCTCCATATAGCCCTACCTATGCCGTAATATTCAAAAGCACTGTTAATATCCTTAAGCCAAAGTAATGTAGAATTAACATCAGCTCTATCTATTACACCATATTCACCACAATATAGACCTACATTATATTTATTTGCACAATTAACTGCTTCTTTAAATAATTCAATAAAGAATTTTTCACCAGTTAAATTCTTATTCATAAACATATCATAGATCATTTCATTTTTAAGTGCAGGAACTATTTCTACTATTTGTTCATATGTTGTTTTTCCCATTGGATATTTCATTCTAAAATCTGTAGGCATTTTATCTACCCAATAAGCTCCTTGATGGCTAAATGCCATAGGTTCATAACAATGAACATTAAATACAATGTTTTTATCATATGGCTTAGGTATATATTTAACTGCTAAAACACTTGAATATCCTACACCACCATATAATATTTTTACATCAGGCGCATTTTTTCTAATAACCTTAATACATCTTAATGCTAAATCATTCCATTCATTTATTACATCAAATGATGTTACCTCATTTAGCATTTCAAACATCATCATATCTGAATATTTAGCATATCTTTTAGATAATCTATCCCAAATATCTAA
>CADBQV010000006.1 GCA_902796895.1 uncultured Erysipelotrichaceae bacterium
CGTCATTGGCAACCAGAAGATTTCCAAGTATTTATGTTATTATCACAATTATTTGCTACATTTATTCAAAAGAATTATTTAGTAGAAGTAAACTATTCATCTCTATATCTAGATCCAGTATATAATTGTTCTAATTTCACTAAATTCTTTAAGGATGCTGGTGAATATATATTAAATAACAACTTAAATGAATATTCTATATTTGAATTTGATGTCGATAGAATAATAACTATAAGAGAAATAATAGGTGAAAGAAAAGTAAAAGAATTAATGAATATATTTACTGATTTTTTAGATTCTTGTACTGATATTATATATGGTAAAAAATATAATGGTCCTTTAATTGCTTTTATAGCTAATCATGATAAAAAAAGAATTGAAGAAATATTATTTTTAATTAATAAAGCCTTAACTAAATATAGTATTAATTATCATTTACATAATCTAGATTTACATGCTGGTATCTATCTTGCAAATGCAAAAGAAGATACACTTGCTGATTCAGTAGGTTATGCAAATTTAACAAGAAATTTATGTGGTAAAGAAAAAATTCTTTATTATTCAGATGATATAAAAGAATCAAATTTAAAGAAAAATGAAATGATTGTTAGATTTGATGAAGCATTAAAGAATAATGAATTCTTATTATACTTACAACCTAAAATTTCTACAATTACAGGAAAATTAGTAGGTGCAGAAGCATTAACAAGATGGAATTATAAATTTGAACAAATGCTATTCCCTAATGATTTTATTTCACTTTTTGAAGAACAAGGAATTATTGATAAATTAGATTATAATGTATTTGAAAATGTATGTAGATATCAAAAATATTTAAAGGATAATAATTTAGAAATTGTTCCTATTTCTGTAAATGTATCAAGATACATTATGGATTTTGATGATTATATTAAAACTATTGAAAATATTAGAAAAAAATATGATATTAGTCCAAGCATTATTGAATTTGAAATTACTGAAGGAATGTATTATGAAAATACAGAAGCAATTTCTAAATTTATAGATAACCTACATCAATTTGGCTATCATGTATCAATGGATGATTTTGGTGCCGGATATTCAAATTTAGTTACTATGGCAAAGCTTCATTTCGATGTTATAAAATTTGATAGAAGCTTCTGTTTAGGACTTGAAAATGATAGAGTTAAAATAATGCTTAATGAATTAATGAAATTAATAAAGACTATGAATATGGCAACAATTTGTGAAGGTGTAGAGACTAAAGATAATGTCGAATACCTAACAAATATTGGTTGTGATGCAATTCAAGGCTATTATTATTCTAAGCCTATTATATGGCAAGATTTTATTAAAAAATATTACAAATAAAATATAAAATAGATAACTTGAAAAAGTTATCTTTTTTATTTTGAAATTTAAATATATTGTTGTATAATTTAAGACGAGGTTTTTATATGATAAATATAAATATTTATGGTGTTATAATATCAATATTAATGATTTTACCTCTTTTTATTGTTTTGTTATTTAAGCCTAATATTAGAATAAGACATATTGAACATAAGCAAATTAAAATAATTGAATTTATATCTTATTCTGGTAATTTATTTTTTGGCTTTATTACA
The DNA here is from genome assembly GCA_902796895.1 of uncultured Erysipelotrichaceae bacterium. Classification (GTDB taxonomy): domain Bacteria; phylum Bacillota_I; class Bacilli_A; order Acholeplasmatales; family Anaeroplasmataceae; genus Anaeroplasma. Next base: position 1,608 of record CADBQV010000006.1, read on the forward strand.
CTTGATAATATGGGTTATCATAAAATAAATGAAGTAACATTTATTTTGTGGGTTATTATATTTTTATTATTATATTTTTTTATGTTATTTTTATATTTAAGATATATTATAAAAGGAAAAAAAGAAGAATATTTATATAATAAATTTATTATTAAAGCACCTATTGCCTTAATATATGCTTTATTATTTTTAATATCAGGTATATTATTGTTTAATCCATTTATATTATTTTTCGCACCATTTTATTTATTTAGTCATTATAATATAGAATATAAAAAGAATTATGAGTAGGTATTAATATGTTAATGTATAAAAAACTAGAATTTAATGTTAGAGAACGTGATGTTAATTTAAATGATTTAATTAGACCAGCAACAATCCTAGATTATTTTCAAGATATTGCCGGAATGCATGCCGATATACTTGGTGTAGGATATAAGGATATGCTTAATTTAAATTTATATTGGGTAATATTATATGAAGAATTTGAGGTAATTAATAATTTGCCTAAATTCGGGGAAAGAATATTAGTTAATACATGGCCTAAAACTACAGGTAGAATAGAAGCAGAGCGTGAATATGAAATAAGAGATTTAAATAATAATTTATTAATTAAAGGTATTTCTAATTGGTGTGTAATATCAACTGATACAAGAAAATTAGAAAGAATGGATAAGGTTAAATTTAATGGTGAATATTATGATAAATCTAATTATTTAGAAAAATCAAAAAGAAGATTAAATTTAAAATTAAAAGATGTAATTAAAGAATATAATTATAAAGTATTATTAACAGACCTAGATCATAATAAGCATTTAAATAATGCTAGATATTTAGATATTATTTATAATATGAGAGAAGATTTAGCATATAAAAATGTTAAAAAGGTAGAAATAGCTTTTTTACATGAAGTAAGATATGATGAAATTATTAATGTAAAATATTTTAAAGATGAATTTAATGTTGATTCATATATAGGATATGTAAATGATACCGAATGCTTTGAAGCTAGAGTAATTATGGAGGATTAATATGGACGTTTTAGAATTTATAAAGAAATCACCATCAATGTTTCATGCAATAAATAATATAAAAGAATTATTATTAAAAAATAATTTTATTGAATTAAATGAATCAGACACTTGGTGCTTAGAAAAGAATAAAAATTATTTTTTTACAAGAAATTTATCTACAATAATTGCATTTAAAATGCCTAATGATTTTGATGATATAACATTTAATATATGTGCAGCACATAGTGATTCACCTACATTTAAAATTAAACCAAATTTTAAATTAGATAAATCTAAATATAGTATGTTAAATACAGAAATATATGGTGGTCCTATATTAAATACATGGTTAGATAGACCACTAGACATAGTAGGTAAGGTAATAATTAAAGAAAACAATAAGCTTGTTAATAAATTAGTATCATTTAATAAGCCTATGGCAATTATTCCTAATTGTTCTATTCATTATTATAAGGAATTAAATAATGGTGTAAAATTAGATCCTCAGTTAGAATTAGTTCCTCTTTGTGCTGATATTAATAACGATAAGGATTTATTAGATTTAATTGCATCTAAATTAAATATTAATAAAGAAGATATTATATCTCATGACCTATATTTATCATTACTTGATAGAGGATCATATGGTGGATTTAATGATGAATTTATATTCGCACCACAAATTGATAATTTAGAATGCTCATGTGCATTAATTGAATCATTAATTAATTCTAAAAATAATAATCATAATGTAAATTTATGTGCAATATTTGAAAGTGAAGAAATAGGAAGCCATACAATTGCCGGTGCTGGGTCAAATATATTAAGAGATACATTAAAAAGAATAAGTAGTGTAGTTGGTAATAATGATGAAAAGCATTTAATATCATTATCTAAATCATTTGTTATATCTGCAGATAATGCTCAAGGATTCCATCCTAATTATGCAAGTAAATATGATCCTACAAATAGTGTTTATATGAATCAAGGTATAGTTATTAAAACTGCAGCTAGAGGATCATATACAACTAATGCTCAATCATTATCTTATTTCTTAGAGGTATGTAATAATAGTAAAGCTAAATATCAACTAAATGCGAACAGAAGTAACATTCCAGGTGGTTCAACACTTGGTGCTATATCATTAGCTCATGTATCAGTAATGTCTGTCGATATTGGTCTTGCTCAAATAGCAATGCATTCATCTATGGAAACAGCAGGAAGATATGATTATATAGAATTAGTAAAAGCAATTGAAATGTTTTATAAGATGCATATAAAGAATAAAAATGA
>CADBQV010000007.1 GCA_902796895.1 uncultured Erysipelotrichaceae bacterium
ATAAAAGACTAACTAATTAATACAAAGAAATATTAAAAACATTATTAAAAACTATAAAATTGGCTCTATTAAGCCATCTAATGAATTTAAGCAAAGAAAAAAGGTTTAACACCAAACGGTATCAAACCTATTGTTCTTTAATGGAGGCCCCTGCCGGATTCGAACCGACGATTGGGCAGTTGCAGTGCCTTGCCTTACCAGCTTGGCTAAAGGGCCATATGAACATTAATTATTATATCAAAGCATATATTTAAAGTCAATCATTTTTTTGTCATTTATTATTAGTCAAATCACATATAGAAATAAACAAATATTATTAATTATTATATAATATAATTTATTTCATTATTGAGATAAATTTAACTTGAATAAAGGAATATAAAATAATATAATATTCATTGTATTTTTATAGGACGGTGAGAAAATGAGAATTGCTTTTGACAACCAAAAATATTTAAAATTGCAATCAGAAAATATTTTAAAACGAGTTTCAAAATTTGGTGACAAATTATATTTGGAATTTGGTGGAAAATTATTTGATGATTATCATGCATCACGTGTATTACCTGGTTTTGAGCCTGATACAAAATTAAAAATGTTATTAACACTTAAGGATAAAGTTGAGGTTGTTATCGCAATTAACGCTCACGATATTCAAAAAAATAAAATTAGATCTGATTTAGGTATTAATTATCAATCAGAGGTTTTAAGATTAATTGATGCCTTTAGAGAATCAGGATTATTTGTTGGTTCTGTATGTATTACACAATATCAAAAAGTACCACAAGTTGAAACATTTAAGGATAGATTAAATAATTTAGGTATTAAAACATACTTACATTACGAAATAGCTGGTTATCCTCATGATGTTGCAAACATCATAAGTGAAAATGGATTTGGTAAGAATGAATATATTGAAACATCTAGACCAATTGTAGTTGTTACAGCACCAGGACCTGGTTCTGGTAAAATGGCAACTTGTCTTTCACAATTATATCATGAAAATAAAAGAGGAATTAAAGCAGGATATGCTAAATATGAAACATTCCCTATTTGGAATTTAGCATTATCTCATCCTGTAAATATAGCATATGAAGCTGCTACTGCTGATTTAGCTGATATTAATATGATTGATCCATACCATTTAGAGGCTTATAATGTTCAAACAGTTAATTATAATAGAGATGTTGAAATCTTCCCTGTTTTAAAATCAATGTTTGAAGCTATTTATGGTGAATCACCATATAAATCACCTACTGATATGGGAGTAAACATGGCAGGATTTGCAATTTCTTGTGACGATGCTGCTATTGAAGCTTCTAAAAATGAAATAATAAGAAGATATTTAGATTCATTAGTTGATTTAAGAAATGGTAAAGTTAAAAGAGATTGTGTAGATAAAATAGCTTTATTAATGAATAAATTAAATATTACAGTAAGTGATAGAAAATGTGTTGAAAAAGCACATGATAAAAAGAATAAAACTAACACAGTTTCAATGGCTTTAGAATTAAATGATGGACGCTTAGTTGATGCTAAAACATCAGACTTGCTTACTTCTCCTGCTGCTTTAATATTAAATGCATTAAAGGAATTAGCACAAATTAGAGATGACCTAATGCTTATATCTCCATCAATAATTGAACCTATATCTAAGATGAAAACTGAAACATTAGGAAATCATAATCCTAGATTACATGCTGATGAAATAATGATAGCACTTGCCATATCTGCAAGAACAAATCCATTAGCTGATTTAGCAATGAAGCAAATTCCAAATTTAAAGGGATGCCAAGCTCATGCAACTGTAATTTTAGCTGAACAAGATAAATCAGTATTAAAGAAATTAAAGATTGATGTTACTTCTGATGCTGAAGGATACGCACATAGATTATATGTAAAATAGACTGACAATAAGTCAGTTTATTTTTTTTAATTACTAAGTAATTAATTAATCTCATTTTAACAAAATTAGCACTCTATACTTGAAAGTGCCAATTTTATGATATATAATATAACTGTAGCGAAAAGCTATAGATTAAAATGCAAAGGTGGGATTAATTATGCAAAACTACAATGAAGAAAATAACAATGAAAATGTATTAGAAAAATATGGTAGAGACGTCGTGGCATTAGCTAGAGATGGCAAGATTGATCCTGTCATCGGTCGTGACGAAGAAATTAGACGTATTATTAAGATATTATCTAGAAAAACAAAAAATAACCCAGTTTTAATTGGTGAACCAGGTGTAGGTAAAACTGCTATTATTGAAGGACTTGCCCGTCGTATAGTTGCCAATGATGTTCCTACATCACTTAAAAATAAAAGTATCTTTGAGCTTGATATGGGTGCACTAGTTGCCGGAGCTAAATATCGTGGTGAATTTGAGGAAAGATTAAAAGCTGTATTAAATAAAGTTAAAGAATCTGAAGGTAATATTATAATGTTTATCGATGAGATTCATCTAATAGTAGGTGCTGGTAAATCAGATGGTGCCTTAGATGCTTCTAACATGCTAAAGCCTATGCTTGCAAGAGGTGAATTACACTGTATAGGTGCTACTACTTTAAAGGAATACAGAGAATATATCGAAAAGGATAGTGCTTTAGAAAGACGTTTCCAAAAGGTTTTAGTATCAGAACCAAGTGTCGATGATACAATATCAATTTTACGTGGTATAAAAGAAAGATTTGAGCTTCATCATGGTGTAACTATCCAAGATAGTGCAATCATCGCAGCTGCAACATTATCTAATAGATATATTACTGATAGATTTTTACCAGATAAAGCCATAGACTTAATTGATGAGGCATGTGCTTCATGTAAAATGGAAATCGATTCTAAACCAGCAGAGCTTGATGACCTTGATCGTAAAATTACTCAATTACAAATTGAAAAAATGGCTTTAAAAAAAGAAACTGACCCTTCTTCTATCAAGCGTTTAGAGGTAATTGAGGAAGAATTAAAAAAGAATATTGATACCCAAAAACAATTAAATATCAAATGGCAAAATGAAAAAAATGAAATCGCATCATATAAAACTAAAAAAGAAAGCTTGGAAAAAGCTAAATTCGAGCTAGAAAAAGCTTTTAATAATGGTGATTATAAAAAGGCTTCAGAATTACAATATCAAAAAATACCAGCATTAGAAAAAGAAATTAAGGAATATCAAGAAAAATCTAAGGATGACCATTTATTATCTGAATCTATTGGTGAGGAAGATATAGCTGTAGTAATTTCTAAATGGACAAATATTCCTATTTCTAAGTTGATGCAAGGAGATAGAGAAAAGATATTGTCATTAGCTGATACTCTTAAAAAAAGAGTAATTGGACAAGATGAAGCAGTCGATTTAATAAGTGATGCAATTATTAGACAGCGTGCCGGAATAAAGGATGAAAACAAACCAATCGGTTCCTTCTTATTCTTAGGTCCTACAGGTGTTGGTAAAACTGAACTTGCTAAAGCATTAGCTGATGCATTATTCGATAGTGAAAACCATATAGTAAGACTAGATATGAGTGAATATATGGAACAATATTCAGTATCAAAATTAATAGGTTCTGCACCTGGATATGTAGGATATGAAGAGGGTGGACAATTAACTGAAAAAGTAAGACGTAATCCTTATTCTATCGTATTATTTGATGAAATTGAAAAAGCACATCATGATGTATTTAATATATTACTTCAAATATTAGATGATGGTAGATTAACAGATTCTCAAGGTAGAACTGTAGATTTCAAAAATACAATAATAATTATGACATCTAATATTGGTAGTCAAGAATTATTATCTGGACAAAAAGATGCTGTAAATATGCTACTTAAAGCCAACTTCAAGCCTGAATTCTTAAATAGAATTGATGAAATAATTACATTCAATCCACTAAATAAAGATGTTCAATATAAGATTGTAACTAAATTATTACAAAATCTAGATTATAGATTAATTACACAAAATATTAATATTACATATACTGATAACTTGAAAAAGCATATATTAGATGAATCTTTTAATGAAGAATATGGTGCTAGACCAGTTAAAAGATATATCACTAAATATATTGAAACATTTATTGCAACAAAGATTATTAAAGGTGAAATTAAGCCTAATATTCCATATGTATTAGATGCAATAAATCATGAAATTAGATTATTAGTTAAATAGAAACAAAAAAGAGTTTTGAATCAAACATCAAAACTCTTTTTCTATTTAAAATGCTCTTACAACGCCAACGATAGCTAAAACAAAGAATATGATAAATAATACCATAAATACTATTTTAACTGTCTTATTCCAATTAACATTATTTAACCAAATAAATCCTGCAATACCAGCACATACAAATAATAAGATGTGACAAATATGTTGTAATGTATTTAATACACCACCTGATATATTTGCAAGTCCAAGTAAGAAGATTGTACCACCAAGCATTAATGAAATAAATGCTACTAAGCCTACAATCCAAAATAATGTTACTTCTGTTGATTTATTACTTTTTGCCATCTTAATTCCCCCTTAAAAACAACAATATTATATCATAAGTTTATATGTTATACATATAAAAAATTATCTTTTTTTAAGAACTCTCATTTTAGCACTATGTGCTCTATTGTTATATTCTAATTCTTCCTGTGATGCTTCAATAGGATGACGTGTTATTAATTCAAATGGAGCTTCTTCTTTAACTATAATAGGCAATCCTTCAGGAATATCTAATGTACTTCTTTCCTTAAATACCTTTTTACAAATTCTATCTTCTAATGAATGGAATGTAATAACTACTGCATATCCATCCTTATTTAACATATCTAGGGCATCATTAATAGATACTTCAAAGACTCTAAGTTCGTCATTAACAGCTATTCTTAATGCTTGAAATGTTTGTTTAGCAGGATGACCCTTTTTATTTAATATCTTTTGAGGAAGACTCTTTTTTATCACATCAACAAGCTCAAATGTTGTTTCAATTTTTTTATTAAGTCTTTCTTTTTCAATACCTCTAGCTATTAATTTAGCATTAGATTCTTCACCATATTCATATAATATTTTAACTATTTCATTAAAAGAATAATTATTTACAATATCATAAGCTGATAATTTTGCATCTTGATTCATTCTCATATCTAGTGGGGCATCACTATTATAGCTAAAGCCACGTTCAGGAATATCTAATTGAAATGAAGATACGCCTAAATCATATAATACACCATCTATTTTAGATACATTAAGCTTTTCTAATTCTTTTTTAATATCCTTAAAATTAGCTTTAATGAATGTATAATTACTAGATATAGGATCTAATACCTCTTTAGCTCTTATAAAGGCATAATCATCCTGATCAAAACAATATAAGTGACCTGTAGTTAATCTTTTTAAAATTTCTTTTGAGTGGCCACCACCACCAAGTGTACAATCAACATATATTCCATCTGGCTTAATATTTAAATTTTTTATTGCTTCTTCAAGTAAAACACTTTTATGAATATACATATATCCTCCATATATAGAAAATAGAGACCCCTAAGTCTCTATTTCTATTTCGTATAAAAATTATTTTGCTTCTTCAGCGTTTTCTTCTTTTTTAACGATTACTTGTTTGCCTTTGTAATATCCACAATTAGGACATACTCTATGTGCTAAAATTAATTCACCACAAGAAGGACAAGTGATCATTCCAGGAACGCTTAAAGCTAAATGAGAACGTCTCATTCTTTTCTTCATCTTTGAGACTCTACGAAAAGGTACTGCCATTTAAAACACCTCCTACAATAAATCCTTTAATGAGGCAAAAGCAGGATTAATATTATCATCATCTTCTTCAATATCTGAATCAAAATATTCAGCATTGCTTATATTAATTGGTTTATTAATTAATATATTAGAAATGATAGCTTCTTTAGTATCAAGTGTGATACCTGATATTAAAAAGGCATTCTCGTTATTTTCATCAGATGAAAATATTTCACTAGCTTTAATATCAACTGGAAAATTAATTTCTTCGAGTGTTAATGAATCAGATAATAATAAATTTGCTTTAATTTCAAATTTAATAAAATATTCTTCTTCACTTCTTTGCCATATTTCTTCTTTAACATTACAATTAGTAACTTTAACAATATTTTCAAAGCCATCAAGTTCACTTAAATCTATTGTTTCATCGAAGCTATATGGGAATTTTAATTTCCTTAATTGAGCTAAAGTAAACCTCATAAAATCACCTCAGCATTTCAATTATACTTTTATCAATTATTAAAGTCAAGGATTATTTATTTAATAAATAATAAATATATAATTATTCAAATTTTAATTCTAAATCAACTAAACCCTCATAGAAATTATCTTCATGAGTAACTAATATTACAGAGCCTTGGAAAGCATCAATAGCTTGCCATAATTCAGCTTTAGATGCAACATCTAGATGATTTGTAGGTTCGTCAAATATTAATACATTGCTTTTTTTCATAGTCATTAAAGCAAGTCTTACTTTAGTTTGCTCACCACCTGATAGTTGAACCATTGGTTTAGTTGCTAAATCACCTTTTATACCTGCTTTAGCTAAAACACTTCTTAATTCACCATCAGTTTTTAAATGATAAAAATATCTTAAAAAATCAATTGCATTTTCATTATTTGAAAATTTATATTCTTGTGAAAAATAATTTAAATCAGCAGATGGATTCCATAAAAAATTACCATCAAGCTTTGGTATTACATTCATTATTGTTTTAATAATAGTTGATTTACCTACACCATTTTTACCAAGAATAACTACCTTTTGATTTTGTTTTAGTAAGAAATTTAGGTCTTCTAAGACAATCTTATCATTATATCCTACTGTTAAATTATCTAATTTTAATACTTCTTGACCTAATCCTTTAGAAAATGGAAATACTAAATTCATTGGTTCATGATTTTTAGGCTTTTCAAGTACACTTAATTTTTCAAGCATTTTTCTTCTAGATTGTGCTCTTTTAGTAGTTGTAGCTCTTACTATATTCTTTTTAATAAATTCTTCAGTCTTTTTAATAAATGCTTGTTGATTATTATATGCCTTTTTATAATTTTCTTCTCTAATTTCTCTTTCTTCTAAGAATTTATCATATGGCATATTATATCTTGTTAAAACTTTATTACTTAAATTATATACAACATCAGCTATTTCTTTTATAAAGAATTCATCATGACTTATAACAACAAATTGCTTTTTAAATGTTTTTAAATATGAAGCAAGCCAAATAATATGTGATTCATCTAAGAAGTTAGTAGGCTCATCCATTAAAAGTACATCTGGTGCTTCTAAAAGTAGCTTAGCTAAATATACCTTAGCTCTTTGACCACCTGATAATTCAGATAGTTTAGTATCTAAACCATATTCATTAATGCCAAGTCCATTAATCATATTTCCTATTGTTGAGTTAATTGCATAAAAATTCTTCTTTTCAAGCTCATCTTGGATTTGATTAGCATAATCCAGGTATTTATCATATTCATTTTCATTACAATAAGCTAATTTTTCATAATAAGAATTCATTAATGCTTCCTTATCATATAATGGCTTAAATACATCTATAATATAGTCATTAATTGAAATATCATTTTTAACTTTTAAATGTTGGTCTAAATAAGAATATGAAACATTATTTTCCCATTTAACTGTACCAGCATCAGGGATTAAATTTTTAGCAATCAAATTCATAAATGTAGATTTGCCACAGCCATTATCACCAACAATAACTATATGATCACCATTTAATATTCTAAATGATACATTATTAAATAAATCCTCACTAGCATATTTAAATTTTAATCCTTCTACCTCAAGTAATGCCATACTATCTCCTTTTAAAATAGCCTAGATAAAATCTAGGCCATTAATTAATTTAATTCTTCGTTATGTTTTTTAATAATATTTATAAATTCTTCAATAGATACAGTAACTTGGTTTGTTTCACCATATTTTCTATATGTAACTGTATTATTTTCTACTTCCTTATCACCAATAACTAATTGATATGGAATCTTTTTCATCTGAGCTTCTCTAATCTTATAGCCTAATTTTTCATCTCTATAATCAGCTTCAACTCTAATCTTAGCTTTCTTAAATTGAGCTAATAATTTATCAGTATAATCCTTATGATAATCTAAATTAACTGGAATTAATTTAACTTGAACAGGAGCTAACCAGCAAGGGAAAATACCTTTAGTTTCCTCTAGTAAGAAGGCAACAAATCTATCCATAGAACCTAAAATAGCTCTATGAATTACAACTGGTCTTGCCTTTTGTCCTGATTCATCAATATATTCAAGCTCAAATCTTTCTGGTAATTGATAATCTAATTGAATTGTTGATAATGTTACATCATGACCAATTGCAGATCTAACTTGTACATCTAATTTTGGTCCATAGAATGCAGCTTCACCAATAGCTTCATAGTAATCAACACCAAGTTCTTTTAATACTTCTCTTAATTGAGTTTCAGATTTTAACCATAATTCATGATTGCCGAAATATTTTTCAACATCGTTAGGATCTCTTAATGATAAACGGA
>CADBQV010000008.1 GCA_902796895.1 uncultured Erysipelotrichaceae bacterium
ATACATTTGAGCATTTTTAAATATTTTGTTTTTGGCTGATATGTTTTTATGCTCAATATAGTTGTAACTATAAAAATAGAGTTTTAGAGCTGACAAATGCCTAAAATATGCCATCTTAACCCTATTTTTAGCTATTTTGGCTTATTTCTTTGTCAGCAAACAAACTGATTCTATATGTTGAGTATTTGGAAACATATCTAACGGAATGATTTGGTTAACATTATATTTTAAAGATAATTTATCTAGATTTTTAGCTAATGTAGATGGATTACATGAAACATAAATAATTCTTTTAGTTTCTGATTTTAATAATGATTCAATAAATTCATTATTTAATCCTACTCTTGGTGGATCTACAATTACAACATCAAATCTTTCACCTTTTTCAACCATATCTGTTAATACCTTAGATGAATCACCCTCAATAAATTTAGCATTAGAAATATGATTTAATTTTGCATTATTATTTGCTGCTTCTATTGATTCATGGCTTGATTCTACACCAATTACTTCTTTTGCCATTTTAGATATGTATAGACCAATTGCACCTACACCACAATAAGCATCAAGTACTCTTTCTTTTCTTGATAATTTTGAAAGCTTTAATACTGTATCAAACATATTTTTTGCTTGATTAGTATTTAATTGGAAGAATGTAGTAGGATATAATTCATATTTGATATTACCTACTTCTTCAATAATTGATTTATCTCCTTCTAAATGAACTAAATTATCAGAGAAAATAAATCCTTGCTTTTTACTTGTGTTGTAATTAACATATACACCTTTTACATTTTCAAGCTTAATTACTTTTTTAGCTAATTCTTTTATTTTATCGCTTTTTTCAAAACATACAAATGTAACTAATGCTTCATTTTTTAAATTAACTCTAATAGATATAAATCTTAAAATACCATTATCAAATTTAGGTGCATATGGACTAATACGAAGTTCATCTGCATATTTTAATATCTTATTATTTAATTCATTAATTAAAGGATTTTGAACAACACAATCTTCAACTGGTGTCAAATAATTTGTGTTTGGCTTAATCATACATACATGTAATTTCTCATCTATTCCTCTTTTAACAGGTAAAATAGATCTATTTCTATATCCTAATACATTATCTGATTTAATAGTTTCTTTAATTTCAAAAGATTTAGGATTTAATTTAGTATATTTATTTATTGCTTCAATTAATAAATCTCTTTTAAATTCTAACATCTTTTCATATTTTATATGCATAGCCATACAACCACCACATTCATAATAGTGCTTGCATATAGGCTCTATTCTATATTCAGATTTATGTTTTATTTCTACAATATCAGCAAATGCCATATTTTTTTCTACTTTTGTTACTTTTACATTTATTCCTTCACCAGGAATAGCTTCTTTAACAAATACAGCAAGCTTATTGTAAAATCCAATTCCTTCAGCATTTATACCTAGTCTTTTTATATCTAGTATAAATTCATCATTTTCTTTCATTTTTAATCACCCTAGTTTCAAATGACGAATAGGTTACGTATCCTCCATCTTCTAATCCCATTGAAAAGATACCAATTTTACCGCCTATCCATCTGCCAGCTTTAGCATAATATTTTTCTTTAAAATATTTTCCATTAACACCTAGTTTATAGATATCTGGTTTAATATATTTTAAATTAAATACTATATCACAATCATTATATTCTTCTTTATAAATAGTTATATCCTCATTATTAAATGAGCCTTTTTTTATTACTAAATAATTTTTATTATTTAATCTTTCAACAGCTATATATGCATATTCCATTCCCATATACATTAAGCCTGTAATATCACTTTCATTTACTAAATTTAATTTAGCTTTTGCCTTAATTGTAAAAGATTCATATAATAGCTTAGTTAATAGTGAAAATGGATATAGATTTAATCTATTATAAATATATTCACTAACTTTCATATTATATAAAACTAAGCCATTATCAAATTTATAAAATTCTTTTGTTTTATTCGCAGGTGTTTGCCACATCAAAGATAATTTATTTTTAAAATTGTCACTTGATTCAATTTTATAATTTGATTTAATATCAATAAAATAATCATGGCTTAATACAGGAGAACCTGCAATTAATTCATCTCTAACCTCACCTATTAAAGGCCAATCATTTACCCATTTAACAGGCTCAAGATGACATACTCTTCCGTATGCCTTTAAATCTTGAAAATGGATGAATACATCTCTTCCATCTAATAAATCTACAAGTGCGCCTTGATGAGGACCATTTATAGGACTATCTTGTTGAGATAATACTATTTTTTCTTCATAAGGTCCATATATATTTTTACTTCTTAAAGCTACCTGCCAGCCTGTTTTTACTGATCCTGCAGGTGCTAATATGTAATAATAATCATTTTTCTTATATATTTTTGGTCCTTCAATTGTAGGTTGGGTATTATGACCGTCAAAAATGATTTTATAATCACTTTTAACTTCTTTTAAGTCATTTGATACCTCATACATGCCAAGACATGAATTAAAGCCAATTCTTGATTTTGCAAAGCCACATACTAAATAGCATTTGCCATTATCCCAAATAGGACATGGATCAATAATACCTTTAGCTTCTATTAATTTATTAACCTCAAATTCACCGTTTTCAATATCATTAGTTCTATAAATATATATTCCTTGATCAGGATATGGAACAATTATATAAAACATTCCATCATGATATCTTATTGCAGGTGCCCATACTCCTTCTCCATGATAAACATCATTATATTTTTCAAAGGGAAGCTCTTCCTTTGCATATCTTAATATTTTCCAATTAACTAAATTTTTACTTTTTAAAATAGGCAAAATTGGAGTGTGATTAAAGCTTGATGCAACTAAATAGAAATTATCCTTATAACGTATTACATCAGGGTCTGAATAATCACTTAAAATTATGGGATTGGTATATTTCATATTATCACCTAAAACAATCTTATAATATCATTTACTGTTATATATACAAATAATACTAATATTAAAACAAAGAATACATTATTAATTACTGTCTCTACCTTCTTAGATACTTTCTTTCTAGTAATTAATTCAATTGCTAAAAATAAGATTCTACCACCATCAAGAGCAGGTATAGGTAGTAAATTCATTACACCTATATTAACTGATAAAAGTGCAGTTAATGTTAATAGTGCTATAAAGCCAGCACCAATATATTTTTCAACTAATTTATAAATACCAACAAAGCTTGATAAATCAGATACACCAATTTGTCTTACACCACTTGGTGCAATTAACAATTTTAATGTTCTAAAGATTAATGTAAAATCACTCCAGAAATAAGAGAAAGCTTGACCAATACAAGGAAAGAAATCAGCATGTGTTTCACATGATATTCCTATTAAATGACGTATTTTAGCAACTGATTGACTTTCTAATACTTCATTTGTATAAGTTGTAGTATTTGAAGATGTTTTCATTTCTTCATATGATTTATCTGAATCATTATATGAATAATAATCAAATGATACTGTAGCTTGTGATGTAATTTTATCAAATTCATTTGTTACTAAAACCCAACTTGTTGCATCAACGTCCTTATCAACTAAACCAAGTGCTTCATCAGTACTATCATAGTCGATATGAATTTTAGTAATTATATCATTTTGTTTAACATCTATTTTTTCTCTAAATCCAACCTTACCAAGCTTTAAGCCTGTAATTGGATTACCTTTTTTATCTTTAATATTAGATTCTAAAGTAATGGCTTTTAAGTCATCACCCTTTAAATCAGCATTAGAAATACCAATAGATTGAATAATTGTGATTGCCTCTATTTCTTTAATTGGTTGAATTACACCATCATGCTTGTATTCAATTAAAAGTGTAGTTGTTGTTTTATATTCCTTATCTACTGTTTGACTAAATTCAGTCCAGCTTGATATTTTATTACCATTAATACTTAATAATTCATCGCCTTTTTCAAGAATTCCATATGCAGGATAATTTTCACCAGATATTTCTCCTACTTTAGTTGATGAATAATTAGGTACTCCATTAGCAAACGAAATAATAAAATATAAGAATATTGCAAGAATCATATTATTCATAGGACCTGCAAATAATGTTATAAATCTTTGCCATGGATTTTTAGAATCAATTGTTCTATCATATGGCTCTATTTGTAATCTTTGATCCTTTTCAAATACAAAATGAGCATCCTTTTTAACATTATAATAATATTCAGTTTCACCAACAAGAATTGTTATATATAGAGCTTCACCATCTTTACCTGATAAATCAGCTCTTACAACTTGGCCTCTTACTTGGCATTCTTTATTGTCATCTAATATTATTTCTGTTACAACATCATCTACTAAATTTAAGCCAATATTGCTTCCTGGCTTACAATAAATATCAGTTTGTTGTTCTCCTGCCATTGCGACATATCCACCAATTGGAATTGCACGTATAGCAAATAATGTTTCTCCTCTTTGCTTTTTATATAAGGCAGGACCCATACCAAATGAGAATTCATGGCATAATATACCTGCTTTTTTAGCAAAGAAATAATGTCCAAATTCATGGAAGCAAATGATTATTCCGATTATTATTATAAAAGCTATTATAGCTACTACATATAGCCAAAAGCCTGTTAATGCCAAAAACATCTTTTACTTTCCATACCTTTCTATAATTTTATTAATTATTTTATAACTAATATCAATTACATTATCCAAATTATATTCAATATCCTTATATGAATCATTTGTAATTTCATCATAAATGATTTTTTCAATATCTAAAAATTCTATTTTTTCATCTAAGAATAATTTAACTGCAGCTTCATTTGCGGCATTTAATACAGCTAAATAAACACCACCTTTTTTAGCAGCCATATATGCATATTCTAAGCATGGAAATCTTTTTTTAGATAATTCTTCGAAATGTAAATTTAAGCCGATTAAATTTAGATTTTTATTAGTTATATGCTCATGCATAGGAAATTTAAGTGCATAAGCAATTGGTGTATGCATATCTGCAGATCCTATCGCAGCTTTTATAACACCATCATTATATTCAACCATTGAATGAACAATAGATTCTTTATGTAATATAGTATCTATTTTTTCATATGGCATATCAAATAAATAATGAGCTTCTATAACTTCAAAGCCCTTATTCATCATTGTAGCACTATCAATAGTTATTTTAGCACCCATAGACCAATTTGGATGGTTTAGGGCATCTTTTTTTGTTACACCTATTAATTCTTCTCTTTTTTTATCTCTAAAAGAACCACCAGATGCAGTAATTATTAATCTTTTAATATCATTTTTATTTTCACCATAAATACATTCTAAAATTGCTGAATGTTCTGAATCAATTGGTGTTAATAAAACATTGTTTTCTTTTATTAATTGTTTAATTAAATCTCCGGCAACAACTAATGTTTCTTTATTAGCTAGTGCTAAATCCTTTTTAGCTTTAATTGCATAAACAGTAGGTAATAATCCTGATATACCTACTAATGCATTTACAAATATTTCTTCTTTTAATTTTTTATATTTAGCTATTTCAATTAATCCACTATCGCCATAAACAATAATAGGCTTATAAGATAATTCAATTTCTTTTTTTTCTCTTAAGCATATTATTTCAGGTTTAAATTCTTCAATAATTTCCTTTGCTTTAGCTAAATCTCTACCTAAAGATAAGCCAATTACTTTAAATAAATGACTATTTTCTCTAATTACATCAAGTGTTTGTGTTCCAATAGAACCTGAAGCACCAACAATATATACACCTTTCATATTATGCCACCCATGGGAATAGATTCATTTCTATTAATAAGAATAATAAGAAAATTGCAGATGCGAAGAAAAGTGAATCAAATCTATCTAATATTCCACCATGACCAGGGAAAATATTAGAATAATCTTTTATTCCGTAATTTCTTTTTAATTTAGAAGCAACTAAATCACCTATTTGTGAGCATACTGATAAGAAAATAGTAAGTACAATAGGGAATGCTACTTTACCAATTGGTTTAAAGTTTTTATACATAAAAATATTATCGAATATTTCATTTACAGCACCATTATGGAATACATGAGCAAATTGAGAATAAGTTAGTACAATAACTGTACCAAGAATTGTCGCAACAGCAGTACCGCCAATAGCACCTTCCCAAGTCTTTTTAGGTGAAATTTGAGGAGCCATTTTATGCTTACCAAATTTAACACCAAAAATTAATGCAAACATATCTGTAGAAACTGTGATTGTAACTAAATAAACTATAAATCTAGTACCAAAATATTTTAATACTGTTACAGCTCCACCACATACTGCAATATACATAATAGCAACAAACATTTTTCCTAAGTCGCCTACTGTAAAATCATTATCTAATACTAATATTGATAAAAGTACAATAATAGATATCATTAACATAACTGTAGGATGTAATATATTTTCTAAATGAAGGAGATTAATAAGCCCCATCATATATGATTCTCCACCATATCCTAAATTACCATCTCTACTTGTTTTTTCACAAAAGAAATTTATAATCGATAAGTATAGTCCAAACATTAAAACTACTACTGTTATTTTAATTGGAATTGGTATTCTTTTTTCTTTATCATACATATTAAGTAATTCAATAGTTCCTACTATTACAGCGAACATAAAAAATATGTCTAATACTCTCGCAAGTTGAGGGATTAATATAGCAGGAAGTAATATAATGAATAATAAAGATGCTGTTAAAAATCTTTTTTTCATAGTATTCCTCTTATATAATTAATATATTTTCAATATATTATATCACTTAATATAATAAAAATCTACAAAAATGAAATAAGCCTAGTTTATCACTAGGCTTATCCATTAAATAGACATTAAATCTTTATTCTTTTCTTCTGTTACTTTTTCAACTTCAACAATCTTCTTGTCAGTAAGCTTTTGAACATCTTCTAAGGCAATTTTTTCGTTATCTTCAGGTAATTCAAGCTTTTTGATTTCTTCATTTAAATCTCTTCTGATATTACGAATTGCAACCTTAGCTCCTTCTTCCATCTTACCTACTTGCTTAACAAGTTCTTTTCTTCTTTCCTCAGTCATCTTAGGAAGTACAAGTCTAATACCTGTACTATCGCTTTGAGGAGTCAATCCTAAAGTTGAAGCATAAATAGCAGATTCAATTTGTTTGATTGAAGCTTTATCATAAGGCTTAATATATAATTGATTAGCTTCAGGAATTGAAATAGCTGCAATTTGCTTAACTGGAGTTTGTACACCATAATAATCAATAGTAATTGAATCTAATAGTGCAGCTGATGCTTTACTTGTACGAACAGTTGTAAGTTCACGTTGATAAGATTTAATTGAGTTATCCATTCTTTCTTCGCCCTCTAATAGGGTCATCTCTAATTCTTCCATTTTCTTCTCCTTACATTGTAACTAGTGTTCCGATTTTTTCGCCTTTTACAGCTTTAATAATATTGCCTTCTTTATTCATATTGAATACGATAAGCTTTAATTTATTATCTTTACATAAAGATGCGGCAGTTGAATCCATTACTGCTAAATCCTTAGCAAGGATTTCTTTAAATGTTAATTCATCATACATTTTAGCATTTGGATTTAATCTTGGATCTGAGTCATATACACCCTCAGTTCCATTTTTTGCCATCAATACTACTTCAGCTCCAATTTCTGTAGCACGAAGGACGCATGCTGTATCAGTTGAGAAATAAGGGTTGCCTAGACCTCCAACAAAGATACAAACTCTACCTTTTTCTAAATGTCTAATAGCTCTTCTTCTAATATATGGTTCTGCAACTTGATTACATGAAATAGCTGTCATAACTCTTGTTGCACATCCTAAATGCTCAAGTGCATCTTGAACTGCTAAGCCATTCATAACAGTAGCAAGCATTCCCATATAATCAGCTTGGGCTCTATCCATACCTAGTTGTTCAGCAGTCTTACCTCTCCAGATATTACCACCGCCAACAACGATACCAACATCTACACCCATTTCTCGAATTTCTTTTATTTGAGCAGCTATAACATTAACAGTTTTTGGATCAATTCCAAATTCAGTATTTCCTTTTAATGCTTCACCACTTAATTTTAATAATACTCTTTTATACATTATCGTCACTTCCTATCAGTATATATTATATTTTAAAAAAAGGAGGAATACAATAAATATTCCTCCATAAATTCATTTTAGTTGAATTGAGCTGATTGAGCAGCAACTTCAGCAGCGAAGTCACTTTCAACTTTTTCAATTCCTTCGCCAACTTCTAGACGAATGAATGTTTTAACACTGCTCTTAGCACCAGAAACGTATGCTTCTACAGTTTGGTCTGGATTCTTAACAAACATTTGTGATAATAAACAAATTTCTTTTAAGTTCTTTTCAAGACGACCTGGAACAATTCTTTCAGCAATAATATTTTCAGGCTTTGGTTTAGCGCTTGTTGCATTTTCATTTAATGCAGCAGCAAGAATAACTTCTCTTTCTTTTTCAACTTCAGCAGCTGGAATATCATTCTTAGAAACATATCTTGGGCTTAATGCAGCAACATGCATAGCGATATCTTTTGCAACAACTTCATCATTACCTGATAAAATTGTAACAACTACGATACGACCACCCATATGCTTGTAGCAGCCAAATACTTCATCATCAGATTTATTTAAAACTGTAACACGACGTAATGAAATCTTTTCACCAATTACACCTGATGCTTCAAGAATAATTGTTTCAAGATTCTTACCTTCTGCTTCAATTTTTAATGCTTCTTCATCATTTGTTGCATTTGAATTAACTAAGATTTCACCTACTTTAGCAAGTAAATCAGTGAATTTAGCATTTTGTGCAACGAAGTCAGTTTGTGAGTTTAATTCGAATAAAACAGCTTTGTTACCTTTAACAGCATAAGAACATAGACCTTCAGCAGCTACAGCAGATGCCTTTTTAGCAGCTTTAGCAATACCACGTTCACGAAGCCATGTAATAGCTTCTTCCATGTTACCATCAGTTGCAGCTAGAGCCTTTTTACAGTCCATCATACCTGCAGATGTCTTTTCTCTTAATTCTTTTACCATTGCAGCAGTAATATTTGCCATGTTATTTCCTCCTAATTATTCAGCTTTAGCTTCAGTAGCTGGAGCTTCTTCTTTTTTAACTTCCTTAGCTGGTTTTTTAGCATAAGGTTTCTTAGCAGCAGGCTTCTTAGCAGCCTTTGCATCTTTTTCTTCTCTTGGTTCTCTCTTAGCGATTGGTTCTTTAGAAATTTCTTCAGTTAAATTAACTTGTTCTTTAGAATCATCGAATTTTTCAACAGCACCACCATTAGCTTCGATTACAGCATTAGCCATTACCCATGTAACTAATTTAACTGCTCTAATAGCGTCATCGTTTGCTGGAATTACATAATCAACATCATCAGGATCACAGTTTGTATCAACAATACCAAATACTGGGATGTTTAATTTTCTTGCTTCTAAGATTGCGTTGTGTTCCTTACGAGGATCAACGATGAAGATAGCATCTGGTAACTTCTTCATTTCTTTAATACCGCCTAAGAATTTTTCTAATTTTTCTCTTTCAGCGATTAATTTAATTACTTCTTTCTTAGGAAGTTTAGCGAATTCGCCATTTTCTTCCATCTTATATAAATCTTGTAATTTTTTAATTCTC
>CADBQV010000009.1 GCA_902796895.1 uncultured Erysipelotrichaceae bacterium
CCAATAAATTCAAATAAAGTATCAACCTTATCATTCTTTGGAACAAAATAGAAAATACAATCTTCATCTTGAATTTCTTTATAAGGCTTAGCAGTACTTTTCATATGTTCTACATCTTTAGCTATTGTATCAATAACTTCTTTTTGATTAGCATAATATTTTTCAAATACTTTATAATCCTTACATACATTTTCTAAATGATAATAATTTGTATCACCTAAAACTAAAAAGCCTTCATTTTTAAGAAAATTACTAAAATCTTCAACGAATTCTTTATCTATAGTAGCTTCAAGTACTACATTATTTCTAGCACTTAATGGTTGAACTACTAAGTATTCATTTGTATGAATATAAAAAGATGAAAAAGATCTTCTTAAACCTTTTTTATTGTAAATTTTAGCATTTCTTTCTAATAATTGAATACTAATTTCTTGTGTTGCCATAATAAAACTCCTCGTATATAAACTTCAAGTTTTATTATATCAATTTATTCATTTATAGTCAATAAAACCATACATATTTTATTGTTTATAAGTTTATGTTGTGCTATAATTTATGAGGTGATAAAATGACAAAATTCAAGGTTAAAGATTTAGTAATAATGGCCTTAATGCTAACATTTTTAATTGTTGCATCTAAGATATCATTTAATATTGGTGTAATACCTATTACATTACAAACATTTGCAGTATTTTTAATATCATTAATGCTTGGTTCAATTAAAGCATCAATTGTTATTTTAATATATATTCTAATTGGTCTACTTGGACTTCCCGTATTTTCATCTGGTGGAGGATTTGAATATATATATTCTCCTTCATTTGGTTTTATAATAGGCTTTTTCTTCTCAGCATTAGTTACAGGACTTGCTAAGAATATGAATAAAGTTGGAATTATATCTTGTACAGTTTTAGGACTTTTAATTATCAATATATGTGGTGTTACATACATGTATATAATATTTAATTATCATTTACATACAGCAAAAGATATTTTATGGATATTATCTGTTGGTGTCTTACCATTTATATTAAAAGATTTAATAGTTGTTATAATAGTTCAAATAATATATATGAGATTAAAAAATATTATTAATCCAACATATGAATTAAATACTATAAAATAAGCCATACAAAATTGTATGGTTTTTTTGTATAAAAAAATATTGGCACAAAGCCAATATTTTTATCCTTTTATTGCACCTACTAAATTTCTAATAAAATCAATACCATAAATTGTAGCATATATAGCTGCAACAGCCATAACTGCAATATTGATTATAAATAGAACAAGATTTTCTTCTTTTTTCTTTAATGATACACTTAAGAAATATTTTAATGCTAATAAACCAACAACAATCTCACCTACAAATGAGATAGCGTTAATTACAACCCATGGCATATTACCACTAACGCCAAACCACTCTAAAACCTTATGTGTAAATACAATTGCAAATACTATAATTGCATATACTAACACAGTAATTAAAGTTTTTGGATCAGTTTGGTTTGATTTTTCTTCTTTTACTTCTACTTCATTTTTATTATTATTTTCCATAATAATCTCTCCTCCTAAAACGTTTAACATTATAACATTATATAGTTTATTTGTAAACTTAAAGATTATTCATTGAAAAAAATGTTTGTCTATGCTAACATATATAAGAATTAGTTATATATAACTTATATAGTTATAAATAACTGGAAGGAGTAAAATTATGCCAATATTACTTGCACCACTAGATAGTGAAGTTACAATTGTAAAAATAGTTTGTGATGAAAAAACTAAAAAGCATTTATTAGATTTAGGTATAAATATTAATACTAAAGTTAAAATAATGTCTATAAGTGGTGGAGCTGTAGTTGTAAAAATCAACGAATCAAAAATAGCACTAGATAGAAATCTAGCTACTAAAATATTTGTTGCATAATAATAGATTATGGAAATAACATTAGATAAATTAAAAGTAGGAAAATCTGGAGTAATAAAAAAAATAACAGGTGAAGGTAGACTTAAAAGAAGATTATTCGATATGGGTGTTACTCCTTCTGCTGATGTTTTATTAAGAAAAAAAGCTCCTCTTGGAGATCCAATTGAAATTACTATAAGAGGATATGAATTAACATTAAGAAAAACTGAAGCAGAAACCATTATTATTGAGGTTTCAGATAATGATTAGAATTGCATTAGTAGGAAATCCTAATAGTGGTAAAACAACATTATTTAATAATTTAACTGGTTCTACTGCTCACGTAGGAAACTGGCCTGGTGTAACAGTCGATAAAAAAGAAGGCTTATACAAAAAGCTTGATGAGCCGATTGAAATTATTGACTTACCAGGTATTTATTCTCTATCTCCATATACTCCTGAAGAAATTATAGCAAGAAATTATATATTAGAAGAAAAGCCAGATTGTATTATTAATATAGTTGACGCTACAAATCTTGAAAGAAATTTATATTTGACAACTCAAATAGCTGAAATAGATGTACCAATAGTTATCGCATTAAATATGATTGATGCTGTTGAAAAAAATGGTGATAAAATTAATGAAGAATTATTATCACAAAAGGTAGGTCTTCCTACAGTTAAAATATCAGCATTAAGAAATGTTGGACTTGGCGATTTAATGATTGAAGCATATAAAATGGCTAAAACAAAAAGAGAGGCTTCTACTGTCTTATCTGATTCTCCTTTAGCACATTTAATTCATGATGTTAAAATAGCATTAAAGGGTCAAAATGTTGAAAACCCACTTTTCCATGCTGTTAAATTAATCGAGGGTGATGACTTAGAAGTTAAAATGCACCCTGATACAATCGATATGATTAATGAATTTAAAGCATCATTTGAAGATGAAATATTTGAATCAGATTTTGAAGCTTTAGTTGCAGATGCAAGATATAGATACATTTGTGATAATTTCGTAAAAGCATATAAGCATAAAAACACAGATAAATTTAGAGTAACAAGATCAGATAAGGTTGATAAGGTATTAACTCATAAAATATGGGGTATACCAATATTCTTATTAATATTATTCTTAATATTCCATATAACATTTTCAGAAGATTTCTTATATTTAGGTAGTATTTTCCATCTTCCTTCACTCGAAGAATTAGGATTATTAAATGAAGATGGTGAATGTATAAATTATGGCGTAAGGTGGCTTGCATGTATATATGATGGAGCCATATACTCCCCAGGTGTTATTATAAATAATATCTGGAATGATATGTTAGTTGGTGAATTATTTGGCTGGATAAAAACATTAGTTGTAAATAGTCAAATGGATACCTGGGCTAAAGGATTATTAAATAATGGTATGATTGATGGCCTTACTGCTGTATTATCATTCTTACCACCGATACTTACATTATATTTATTATTCTCTATATTAGAGGATTCAGGATATATGGCACGTATTGCTTTCATATTAGATAGATTATTTAGAAAATTCGGTCTATCAGGAAGAGCATTCATGCCTATGATTATGGGATTTGGTTGTTCAGTACCAGCTATGGTAAATACTAGAACACTTGCTGATGAAAATGAAAAATTAGCAACAGTAAGAGTTATACCATTTTTCTCATGTGGAGCTAAATTACCAATATTAACTGCATGCTCTGGTGCTATTGTTTTAGCATTTGGTATTGGTAATGCAGATTTAATTACTTATTCAATGTATTTAATTGGTATAGTTACAGCAATTGTATGTGTACTTTTAATGCGTAATACTACAATGCGTGGTGAGGTTCCTCCATTCATTATGGAATTACCTACTTACCACTTACCACAATTTAAGAATTTAATGATTCATTTATGGGATAAAGCAAAGCATTCAATTCAAAAATTATTCACTGTAATACTTGCGTCTACAATTATTGTATGGGTATTATCTCATTTCACATTTAATTGGCAATTTTTGGAAGATGAGCATATAAATCAAAGTATATTAGCTGGCTTATCTCAATTAATTCAACCTTTATTTACACCACTAGGCTTTGGTTCACAGCTTGGAAGCTTAGGATGGGTATTTGCAGTATCTGCATTAATCGGTTTAATTGCTAAAGAAAATGTTATTGCTACGTTTGCGACACTTGCTGCATGCTTAAGTGCATCTAAAGCATTAGATATCTCAACACTTGATGTTGCATCTAAAGACGGTGTTGATGCAGTAAGAGCTATGATTATGGCAACAAATATCAATGCTGCAGGATTACTTGCATTTATTGCATTTAATATGACAACTGTTCCATGCTTTGCTGCAGTTGCTACAGCAAGAGATGAAATAAATAATAAAAAGAAATTTAAATTAACAATCTTATTCTGGATTTCAACATCATTTGTTGTTGCATCAATGATTTATACAATTGGCACATGGTGGTGGACATTATTCATTTGGATTATTGCAATTGCTCTTGTTTGTGCATTTATAATTTATAGAAATAAATTATTGGATAAAAGGAATACAATTAAAGCATGATAATAATTGAGATTATTGTTGCTTCAGTTGCAGTATTTATTGTAATTTTAACTATAATATTAATGATTAAAAGACATAAGGATGGCAAATGCATAATCGATTGTGGTAGTGATTGCTCTAATTGTAATAAAATAAAAAAATTAAATGAAGATATAAAAAATATTAATGAAGAAAATAAAAAATGATTTTGGAAAAAAATCCAAAATCATTTTTTTTATAATATCTTTTTAGAAACAATTAATTCTTTATTTTCAATTTTTTCTTCAAATTCTTCTAATTTAAATGGCTTACCAAATAAATATCCTTGTAATCTTCCACAGCCTATTTCATTTAAGAAATCAGCTTCTTCTTTAGTCTCAACACCCTCAGTTAAAGTCTTCATACCAAGTCTATTTGCAAGCATTATAATACAATCTAGAATATCCTTAGTTCTTTCATTCTTTTCAAAATTAGATAAGAATTTCATATCTATTTTAATTACATCAAACATAAAATCCTTTAAAACATTTAATGAAGAATAGCCTGAACCAAAATCATCTAGCCATATTGCATATCCATCCTTTTTTAGTGTAGTAATAATATTATTTAATATATCAATACTATATGCTAAGGCACTTTCTGTTATTTCAACATGGATATAATCTTTATTAATATTATATTTTTCAGTCGCATTTTTAAGTACTTGAATAACATCCATTAATTCAAAATCAAGTCTTGAAAAATTAATTGAAACAGGAACTACTGTTTTATTTTCATCAAGTGCTTGACGCATATTTTTACATACCATATTAATAATATGCTCATCAAGCTTGTGAATTAATCTTACATCCTCTAATAAAGGAATAAAATCTGCAGGTGATAAAAATCCATATGTAGGGTCAATCCATCTAGCTAATGCCTCAGCTCCACATAATTCTTTTGTATCAGACCATACAACTGGTTGATAGAATGGCTTTATCCATTCTTTTTCTATTGCTTCTTCTAGATGATTCATTATATATTGACGCTTTTTAAATCTATCATCCATCTTATCATCATATTCAATATATGTGATTTCAGGATTTCTTTTAATTAAACCACAAGCATATCTTGCTTTATCTATTGTTCTATTTAAAGATTCATCATTATTTGGCTTACAACCACCAACTTTTAATTGTACAAATAATCCATTAGATAATTTTTTAACTTCTTCTTTTAAGATATCTATTTTATCCATAAATCCATCTATACTAGTAAGTACAACAATATGGTCATCTGATATTCTTGATACGTGATCTAATTTAAATATTTCAGTTGTCTTTTTAGCTAAATTACAAATAAATTCATCACCTATTTGAAATCCCTTTTGATCATTAATAGTTCTAAAATTAAAAATATTAATGAAAAGACAAATCTTATTATTGTAATAATCATTATTTAATTCTTTATGTAAATTAATATTTGAATAGAAATGCTTTATATTATGAATACCTGATAGATCATCAAAAACAGCATCATGGATTAATCTTTCATCCTTCAAAGCTTCTGTTACACGCTGTTGATAAACACTTATTGTAACCATAGTAAGTGAAATTAAAAATGTAATATAATTAATCTCATCACCATCTAAAAATATTCTATTTCCTTCTTCAAGTGTAGAATAATTTTTAAGCATATTTGAAAATATTACAAATATAGTAGTTAAAATAATAATTGAAATATAAGGCTTCCAAATAAGTAAGCATGCTACAAACAAAATCATTGTTAAAAAGCATATGATCATTTTTGGTCTTGATTTAGATATAAAATCTGAATAACCAAATTTAATACCAAAGACTAAGCATACTGCAGCAAATACTACAATTATAGAAATTGCTAAATATGTATTATTCTTATTTTTTAATCTTTTATAAATGGAATGACTTATAATTAAAGAACCCATTAAAGGTAATAATGAATACAAAAATACAGTAGTAAACTTATCAATTGTTGTTTTTCCTAAATCCTGTGGAATTAAGAAAAATATCCATAAAATAGAAATTGATGCAGTAATAATATTAGTTATAAATTCAGCTTTTTTATATAATTTATTATTATAATAAAATAATGCGAATAAAAACATTGAAGCGCCAACAACTATAAATAATAAATAATAAGAAATATAAGAAAATACATATTGGAATGCATTTTGCGTAAGCATAGCATTATCCCAATCTGGTATTATATATTCTGTTGTCTGTCTTATAATTAGCCATATTTCAAGCACAACAATAATAAATGCCATATATATGCTACTTCTTATATTAGCATCATTTAAATAGTTTTTAACATATGGACTATTCTTTCTAAATCCTAATAAGTCTCTAAAAAAATTAATTACGACCATATAAGCCTCCTACATAATTAATCTATTTTATTTTAATAATTTTTTCATTTTCATTATTAATATTTCTATGAGTTATATAAATTATTGTCTTATTAAATTTAACTAAATTATTAAATATTATTTCTTCATTATTCTTATCTAAGCTTGATGAAAATTCATCAAGTAATAATATTGGTTTATCATATAAAATTAATATAGCTATTAATATTCTTTGAATTTGACCTAAAGATAAGCCACTATTATTATTTAATTTAGTATCAAGCTTATCCTTTAAATTCATTATTTCATCATAAATGTTAGCAAGCTTTAATGCTTCATTTATTTTATCTTCATCCTTAATACCAGTTAAAATATAAATATTTTCTCTAATTGATGCTGAAAATAAGATATTTTCTTGGCTTAGATAAGAAAATAAATTTCTAGATAATGCTGTTTTATATAATTTATCATTTAATTTAAATGAAATATTACCGCTATCTGGCTTTAAAAATCCAAGCAATAACATTAAAAGAGTAGTTTTTCCAATACCTGATGGACCATCAATTTTAACGATATCACCTTTATTAATATTAAAATTTAAATTATTAATAATTATATTTTCTTTATCATATGAAAATGATACATTTTCAAATTCAATTGAATCGAAATCATTAATTTCATTTTCTAAATTAATATTTTCTAAATCAAATAATTGTTTTAATCTTTCTTCTGATGTTTTTCCTAAATTATAATTTGTAATTAATGATGATAATGATAAAAATGGTGCTTCAATATTATTTATTAATTGAATAATAGCTATTAAAGAACCTGCAGTATATATATTTTTAGCAATTAAATAAGCTCCAAGTATTATACATATAGCATATACAATTGATATAAATGCATATACTAATGAATTTGCAGTATATATAATATTATTTCTTTTTCTTTTAGCTTTCTTGGCATCTTCATTTAAGATATTATAATATTCTATAGATCTATTTATTCCATCATAAGCAATTATTTGTTTATGATGTGAATATGATTCTATAAAGAAATTAGAAGCTATAGAATCTAATTCTAATACTTTTTTATGATGAGGCTTTATTATCTTAGAATAAAATCTAGCTCCGATTAATGCTAAAATACCGATTGAAAGTAATATAATAATCATTAATTTATATTTTGTATCATCTAATATAAAAAGTAATATTAAGCTTAATAAAGCTCTAGATATTTGTTTAATTAAGCTTGGAAGTATTGTTAATTTAGCTTTAATTACATTTTTTATATCTTGACCATATAATACCTCTATATCTCCTACTTTATATAAAGATAAGCTATCTAAGGCTTTAAAGCTAATATTTGAAAATAACATATTTCTTAATTTCTTTTCTTCATTGATATAAAAGATTGAATATAAGAAATTATCAAATATTTTAACAATTATTGCAAGTATAGTTAAAGATATAATAATAATGATATATTTTATTAAATTATCAAATACTTTATTTTCCATATTTGAAACAGTTATTGCTTCATTAACTAAGTATTTAGTAAAAAATGGAATTAAAAGTACAAGTATTGTAAATATTAATCCAATTATTGATAATATTATTGGATATTTCTTCTTAACCATTAAAATATTTTACTAAATATAAATCTTATAATTTTAAATTTAACAATAAATTTATAAAGATTATATTTAACTCCCTTCAAATTATATACTTTATCCTTATTATTCTTTTTATAATTTATTACTTTAGCAATTACTTGATTATAATTTACTTCTTCTAAGCCTGTTTGATGATCACCTACTATATATAATTTATTATTTTTGATTTTTCTTACTCTATGTAAGACAAATGATTCATCTAATCTTTTATAAAGTAAGATATCGCCTTTTTTATAATTATTTATAGATACAATAGTAACTACATCATCATTTTTCAACATCGGTCTCATTGATGTACCCTTAACTGGAAAAGAAAATGATTTATTTTCATTAAATGCTTCAAGCATTAAAGGATACAATAATTCTAATTTAATCATTATAAATTCCACGCTTTTTTAATTCTAAAATAAATTCATGTAAATCAGCTTTTAATTCTTCTTCTGAAGCATTATATTCTTTTAATAATTCCATAAGTACTTCATCTTGAGTTAAGCCATCCTTTAATTTATTATAAATAAAATATCCACATTCATTTGTATTATATATTTTACTTAAATTAACATTAGATTCAGTTGTAGGTATAATCATATAATCATTACCTACTTTTTTAATAATAAAATTTTTACTTATTGGCATATTCCTTAATCCTTTCATTTAGAACTTTAAATGCATCATATTCCATGTTGCATCCATAATATAATATTGGTAATTCTAATATTTTATCTGTTATTAAATCCCATTTTAAATCGTTATAATTAGGTGGAAATATTTGACCTAATAATAATCTAAAGGCATCCTTTTTAGATAATTCTTTTAAAACATTTTCCTTAGATTGATATAAAAAGACAATGACATCTAATTTTTGTCTTATATTATTTTGCTTCATATGCTTACCACACCATGGGTTTGGTTCTATATATAATTTATCATCAATTATTCTTATTATATTTTTATCATCATTAATAACTAATGAATTGCCATATTTTTCCCATAGTCTTCTTTGAGTAGATTTACCTGTACCTGATTTAGCACTAAATATTATTCCCATATTTTCATATTTTATTGATGAAGAATGGAAAAATATCGCATTTGAATAATTATCAATTAAATAATTAATAGCATATTGGCTTAATAAATATTCATCTAAAAAAGATGATTTTTTTATGTATATATTTACATTTTCTTTATTATATTCAATATATGAAAAATAAATACCATTATGATTTTTTTGATGCTGAATAACTACATCATCTTTTATATATTTATCATAAAATTTAGTTTCATTTATTTTAACAAAACCATCAATATTAAATTCCTTTTCATATAAATTTATGAAATAATTTGGTAATTTATCTACTTTATAATCGTGAATTGATTCAAATTCATCTAGATGTAATAAATTAATTTCAATTACAAGTCCACATACCTCAATAACCATAAAATACCTCATAAATTTAAAATAGTAATTAATACTTTTTAATTATATCATATTTTTTTAAATATAGTCATATATTTAATAAAAAAGATGAAATTAAATTTCTTTAATTCCATCTGTTATTTCAACCCTATATACATCTGCATATATTTGAGTTAATTTATAATATTTTTCTTTTAATTTTATGCTAAAATCATTGAATGTATTTTTCTTTATTAAAGCAATTGCACAACCACCAAATCCAGCACCTGTTGATCTTGCGCCTATTGCACCTGCATATATAGCACTATCACAAATACTATCTAGGTGATATCCTGTTGTTTCATAATCATTTTTTAGTGATTCTTGTGATTCATTTAATAATTTAGCGATTAATTTATAATCATTATTTTTAAGTGCTTTAACAAATTCAAATACTCTTTCATTTTCTTTTACGACATGATTAACTCTTTTAAATAATAATTCATCATTTAATAATTCTTTTATATCACTTAAATTTTCACTTTTTAGCATACATAAATTTTTGACATCATATTTAGTTTTTATAATATCTAGAGCTTTATTACATTCTTCTACTCTTTCATTATATTTTGATTCAATTAATTTTCTAGGCTTATTAGTTTTTAAAACAACAAATTCATAATCTAATAAATTGATATCTACATATTCATATTCAAATTTAGAACAATTTAAAAGTAAACATTGATTCTTTTTTCCTAAAGCTATAATTGCCTCATCCATAATGCCAGATTTTAAATTACAATATTCATTTTCTACCATTTTTGAATATAATGCAATATCCTTATTAGATATGCCTAAATTAAATAATTTATTTAAAAGTAAGAATGTTACATCTAAAATTGCAGCACTTGATGATAGTCCAGATCCTGCAGGTATGTTTGATACATAATTAATTTCTAAGCCTTTATTTATTTTATATCCTAGCTTTTTTAATATATAAAAGACACCAACTGAATATATTGCCCAATCAAATTTTTTATCATAATTAATATTATCTAAATTAGTCTCAATTACATTATTAAAGCTTATTGATTTAAATATTAATTTATTATCAATTCTTAAATTAACATATGCATCTAAATACATATTAATGCAGCAAGGAAGGACATAACCACCATTATAATCTATATGCTCACCAATTAAATTAATTCTTGCTGGAGCTCTAAATTTATATTCATAATTAGTCATTTTTATCACTATTCCTTGTGGCAAGCTTTACACATTCGTAAGCTCCATTATAATATCCCATTTTATTTAATTCATTAATTCTATTTACCATATGAATTAATATATCCTTATCAGATATAATTCTATCTAACATTTCATTCATCATTTTTGGTTTAGGACATTCAAATGTACCATCTCCATATTCTCTTGAATGGATGGCACCATATACTTCATGTCCTCCAATATGGCGCATAAATACTTTAGGAATTGGATAGAATGATAATTCAGATGGTTTAGTAATTAATACATCTGAATTAGGCATTAATAGGTTAGTTGAATATACTGCTTCAAATATATTTTTATTATATATAGCATATATTCCTTCTAAATCATTTAATCTTAATTCATTATTTAATTGTTTTAATTTATCATATTCATTAAAGAATAATTTAGCATCAATACCTTTAACATCATTTATTAATTTATTATAAACTGTATCATGATCACCAAAATTAATTAGTAGTGTAACCTTCTTTTCTTTTACATAAGGAAGTAGATGAATTACCATTTCTTTAAATTGCTTATAACCAGCACCGGCACCACCAACAGTCATTAATATTCTAATTGGCTTACCATTTTTAATTCTTTTAATTCTTAATTCATTATCCTTATCTAAATTACATAATAATTCATGATCGATAAAAGCACCAACACATTTTAATTCATCATCAGGAATACCATTTAAAGGCTTTTTAGAAAAGCCATTTAGCATTTTATATCCTAAATATGCATATTCAGTTTGAACTGCATGTATTGCACCTTCTGATAGGTGAAGTGCCATAGGCCAGTTATCAGGTATTGCATTACAAACATTTTTTAATCCTGCATGAATTGCACCTTGGCTTGGCCAAACATGTGTTGCAATATATGGAATATCTTTTGGAATGTTATTAAAAATAGGCACTAAAAGTTCACTA
>CADBQV010000010.1 GCA_902796895.1 uncultured Erysipelotrichaceae bacterium
AGTTACTAAAGAAATGGTTAAATCAATGAATGAAAAGCCTATTGTATTTGCAATGGCAAATCCAAATCCAGAAATATCTTATGATGATGCTAAAGAGGCTGGAGCTTATATTTGTGGTTCAGGTAGATCTGATTATCCAAATCAAATTAATAATGTCTTAGCTTTCCCAGGCCTATTTAAAGGTGCTTTAGCTGTAAGAGCATCAAAGATTAATGAAGAAATGAAATTAGCTGCAGCAAAGGCTATCGCATATATTATTAAAGATGAGGAATTAAGTCCAGATTATATTGTTCCAAATCCATTTGATAAAAGAGTTGTTGAAGCAGTTAGTAAGGCCGTAGGAGATGCAGCAATTAAAACTGGTGTTTCTAAATTATATAAATAATATAAAAATTACATTATGCAAAAGCATAATGTTTTTTTTATGCTTAAAGGATGAAAAAAAGGCTATGCACGAATGCATAACCTTAATTTTTAAATTATCTAATAATCTTAATAGCTGTACAGTTTGTACACATTAACATCTTTAATGCATCTGCGTCAAAGTATTCAGCATAGATTATTAATTTACGGTCAAGAGTACCTCTTGCCTTAATTCTTAATACATTACCCTTTGTAACGATATGTAATGTCTTTAATACGTCGATTGTGATTTCATCACCATCTTCGAAGTGGTTACATAATGTATCTAGATATACATTAGCTTCAACTTCTTCTTCACCTAATTCTTCACCTGGAATCATTGGGATGTAGTCAGCTAAATCATCTGGCATATCTTCAGGGATTGAACGAACGTTCATTGTACTTTGTAGATAATCAGCTTGCATACCTAGTGTAGCCATGATTGCTTCACCATTAGGTATTAATTGTGGCATATAGTTAACTGGAGTATAATTTCTCTTTGGTTTAACTAATCTATTAGCCATCATATAATCAACTAATTCTTTAAAGTATTTTAATGCTCTATCAGAACGAACTTTAATCATTACTGGAACATCTTTATATTGTTTCTTATCAGAAACATTCTTTAAATGGTACTTAGGATTTTCATCAATGAATGATGGATCAATTGCTAAGAATACCTTAATTGATTTTCCACCTAGTGCAACTTTTGCAACTAAGCCTTTATATCTATATGATTCGCATCTAGAAGAAATTCTTCCTTTAGCACGATACATTTGTAGATAATTCTTAATTTCATTGTAATATTCCTTAGTTTCATAAGGAGCAAACATCATACGAGAATTGAATCTTCTCTTAATCTTCTTTGGTTTTCCTTCAGCGTCAACTACTTGGAAGTCTTGAACTATAACGCCAGCTTCTTTAGAATGTTGAATTTCTTCAACTTCTGTTCCGTCATCTTCAACGTCATCGTTGTCGTCTTCTTCTTCAGCCTCTTCTTCGTCTTCAGCTTCATCTTCGTCTTCAGCTTCTTCTTCAGCAGGAGCTTCTTCTTCAACTACAGCTTCCTCAACTGGAGCTTCTTCTTGAGCTTCTTCTTCAACGATTTCTTCTTCAGAATTATCATATAAGTCATCAGCTGCCTCTTCAACAACTTCTTCCTCTACAACTTCTTCTTCAGGTTCTTCATCTTTACCATATACAGCTTCATAAATAGCTTCGTCTTCTTCAGTTAATGCAAGAGGATCAACTTCTTCTGGTTCTTCCTCTTCTTCAACTTCTTCTTCAGCAGCCTCTTCTTCAGCTGGAGCTTCTTCTTGAGCTTCTTCTTCAACTGGCTTATCAGCTACTAATGCGAATACTGGATCGAAGTTCTTTAATCTAATAATTTGAACAGCAACTGTAACAATGAATACTAATGCAAATACAATTAATGATACTAATAAGATAATATTATCAGTGAATAAATTGAACTTACCAGCGATTGCTGTACTAATGATTGTTGTAACTACTGATGCAGTACCGAAGAATAATGCAACTAATACCCAGTCAACTTTTTCAGCTTTTGTAGATTTGAAGTTTTTGAATACAAATAATAATGCACAAAGTAATACAGCACATACCATTGCAAAGATTGCATAGATTGTTGTACCATTACCATTTAAACCAAATCTTGCAGCAAGTGGGTTACCACCAATTGCAGTCGCATAAGCTAATGCGAAGAATAATACAGTTAAACCACCAATGATTAATGCACAAGCAGGATCATATGTTTCATATGTTTGCTTGAAATAAGTTCTAATCTTTTGAGCAGGGTTATCATAACCTCTACCTTTATTATAAGATACAGCTCTAACTAATAAGATACCTGCAGTTGCAACAACGATAATCATTAACATTACTAATTCCTTTTTACTAATAACAGGAATTGATACGAATGTAATGTATACTGCTGCAATAAATACAGATGCAATTAAGAAGTCTAGAATTGTAACTTCTGTTGTTCTATCTAATGCAGGAATTAGTAAAATTACTAAAGCAGCAAGAGCGATACCAAAGATCATAAATTTATTTTTATCTAATGATCCGAACCAACTACCTAATACCCCATTTTTTAAAAAGATAGTTCCAACTACAGCAAGAATAACACCAACGATTAATATTAAAAGTGGGTTATATGCACCAGCTAATGCACCGAAATAATTCTTGAATGAACCATCAAGACTTTCGTCATCAGCGAATTTGAATCTGAAGCCAATTTCAACTAATAGAACTACAACTGATGCGATATAGCAAATGTAGCCTAAAGTGTCCATTGAACCTGATACAGCACCCATAATTAATAGGGTAACTCCAGATACAAAACCAACTACACGTAGGAAATCAATTAATCCTACTTTGTCTGTTTTAAGCTTAGATAATCCGACAATTGCAAGTGCAGGGAATAATACTAATAATACACCCTTTAGAATATCACTTACTACTTTACCAACGAATGTTGGATTAGTATATCCTAAAATTCCTACACCTACAAATAGAAGTACGAATAGAAGGAAAGTGAAAATGCCAAATGTCTTGAAATAAGTCTTAAAAAAGTTTTCTTTCATAAACAACATCTCCTTTTTACCAAAATCTAACTATATTTTATGACAAAAAACGCAATAAATCAAGGCAAATACGCGCATTTTTGCGTAAAAACACGCTCTTTTTGTGATTTTTTTGCGTTTTTTTAGGACTAATTATTCAAAGTTTCAAATCTTTCGATTATTTTTGCTACTAATGGATGACGAATAACATCGGCTTTTTCGAATACAATTGTAGCTACTTCGTTTAAGTTACGTAATAATTCGGCACTAATTTTTAGACCTGATTTTCTAGGATTTGGTAAATCTACTTGGCTTACATCTCCTGTTACTACCATCTTAGAATTAAAACCAAGTCTTGTTAAAAACATCTTTAATTGATCGATAGTCGCATTTTGTGCTTCATCTAAAATGACAAATGCATCTTCTAATGTTCTACCTCTCATATATGCAAGTGGTGCAATTTCAATAACTTGCTTTTCAATTAGATTAGTTACTGCCTCAACTCCTAGCATATCATATAATGCATCATATAAAGGTCTTAAATAAGGATCTACTTTTTCTTTTAAATCACCTGGTAAAAATCCAAGTGATTCTCCTGCTTCTACTGCAGGTCTTGTTAAAATTATTTTTTCGATATTTCCTTTTTTAAGTTCTTTAATTGCATAACATACTGCAAGATATGTCTTACCAGTACCTGCAGATCCAATTGAAAATACTAAATCATGAGTTTCAATTGCTTTAATATATTCTTGTTGCTTTAATGTTTTTGCAAATATTGGTTTGTTATTGTATGTATGACATATTGGTTTTCTTTCTTCTAAGAATTTAAGATATTGTTCTTTTTTATTTGTTTCAACAATTGAATTGACATACATTATATCTCTTGGTCCTATATTATATGACATACTTGATACAACATTTAAAATAGAAAACATTTCTTCTAATTTGTCATTAATTGTCTTATCTTCAGATGAAGAAAATATTTTAAGACCATTTATACCTATACTTACATCAAATAATTCTTCTATTGCTGAAATATTTTTATTATTAGAGCCACATATATTTTTTGCGGCTTCAGAATCTCTAAATTCAACCTCAAGTTTCATTATAAAACCTCCCTAGTTTTAAAATTCATTATTTCTTTAGTTATTGGATGAGGAAATGATAATTCGTATGCCTCAAGTGGAAAATCAAGCAAATCAACCGAATTTGATGAGCCATACTTAAAGTCTCCATACAAAGGATGACCAATATTAGCCATTTGGCATCTTATTTGATGGAATCTTCCTGTTTTTAAATTAATAATGATGTCAGTTACATCCTGATTATTAATTTTATAATTTTTAATTGCTTTATAATATAGTATTGCATCTTTTCCATTTTTAGAAATATATGATTTTTTCTCTTTTTCATTTTTTTCTATTTTATTTTCTAATTTAATAAAATCATTATTATTTAATATACCTTCTACTGTTGCAAGATAAGTCTTTTTAAATTCATGATTTAATATTGATTCATTTAATCTTTTAGCTGCTTTAGATGTTTTGGCAAAAACCATTACACCAGATGTATTTATATCTAGACGATGAACTAATCCTAAATATACATTTCCAGGCTTACTATATTTTTCTTTTATATATTCTTTAAGTATAGTTAGCATATCTTTTTTATCAGATCCATCAGCCTGTGATAAAATGCCTTTAGGTTTTATACAAACTATAATATGATTATCTTCATATAATATATCCATAAATTATTCCTCTTTATATTTCTTTAAATAATCAATAATCATCATTTTCTTTTCGCTTAGATAATTTCTTCTATTATATATAAGATAGAAATTTTGACTTGCAGAGAAGTTTAATAATTCTATTTTTCTTAAAATTGATTTTTCAAGTAAATCCTTAACACTTGATTCATATACAAAGCCAATACCATCATTAATATCAATTAGATTAACTAATAAATTAATATTAGATGCTTTAAGTACAACAGTATTTTTAAGTCTAATATTTTTATTTTTCATAGATTGAATAAATGATCTAAACAATCCACCTTCTTCATCTCCTGTAACAATTATAGATTGCATTAGCTGTTCTCTTGTTATTCTTTCTTTACCATCAAATGCTCCACCATTTTTACATACTAATATTATTTCATTATGAGATAATGTAATACTATCAAAATTAGATGAATCAAAGCTATTATCGATAAAACCAAAATCTAATTGACCATTTAAGATTCTTTTTTCTATATCATTATAATTTAGAATATAAGGATTAATTTTAGTGGAATAATTCTTAATATTATTAATTAAACCAGATGCGATAGGACAATCAGCAATTGTATTAGTGTATGCAATATTTAGGACTTCTGTATCACTACTATTTTTCAAATTATTTCTTAATTGCTCATCTTCGTATTTGGCATATTTAGCATATTCATATAATATTTTACCATCTTTAGTTAAATCAAAATTCTTTGTATTAGAAAAAATAGTTATTTCATATTCTTTTTCAAGTGATTTAATATGATGCGTTACTGCTGGTTGTGTTATATATAATTTTTTAGCTGTCTTTGTATAGCTTTTTTCTTCTAATAAAGTAATAAATGTGATTAATTTAGCATCAATCATATAATCATCCCCATATAAAAAATATTAATCGTTTTATATAATTATATAAATTATATTTATAGTAGTCAATTGATTAAGGAATATAAAATAAAAAAAGTGTGTAAAACTATTTATAATTTTACACACTATATATTAATTATTTAAATACTTGATTAATAATTTCTGAAATATGGCTTACAGGAGTTATAATTAAATCCTTTCTTACCTCTTCAGGGATATCCTCAATATCCTTTTCATTTTCTTGTGGAATAAATATTTTCTTTAATCCACTTCTATGAGCGGCAATAGATTTTTCTCTTAAACCACCAATAGGAAGTACTTGACCACGTAATGTGATTTCACCTGTCATACCGATATGACAATCAACTGGTCTGTTTGATAATGCAGATACAAGTGCAGTTGTAAGTGTTACACCAGCAGATGGTCCATCCTTTGGTGTAGCTCCTTCTGGTACGTGGATATGTACATCATTTTTCTCAAAGAATTCTTCATCAATATTTAATTCTTTAGCATGATGCTTAACATATGAGAATGCAGCTTGAGCTGATTCTTTCATTACATCACCTAATTTGCCAGTTAAAAGTAGGCCACCCTTACCAGCATAAGTTGTAACTTCAATGTCTAGTGTATCACCACCAAATTGAGTCCATGCTAAACCTGTTACAACACCAACTTGGTTTTCACCACGGTTTTTGTTGTTTGTAAATCTAATCTTTCCTAAGAAATCTTCTAGATTTTCAGGTGTAACTGTACAGCCTTCAATCTTATCCATTAAAATCTTTTTTACAGTTTTTCTACAAATAGTTGCAATCATACGATTTAATTCACGTACACCTGCTTCCATTGTATAAGAACGAATGATTTTATACATTGCATCATCTGTAATTGTTACTTGTTCTGGTTTTAAGCCATGTTCAACGATATTTCTTGGAAGTAAATGCTTAAATCCAATATTGAACTTTTCAATTTCAGTATAGCTTGAAAGTTCAATTATTTCCATACGATCACGTAGTGGTGCAGGAATTGATGAAATATCATTAGCTGTAGTAATAAACATTACTTGAGATAAATCATATGGTTCTTCTAAGTAGTTATCACTAAAGAATTTATTTTGTTCAGGGTCTAATACCTCAAGCATTGCTGCTGATGGATCTCCTCTATAATCAGATGTCATCTTATCAATTTCATCTAATAAGAATACAGGGTTAACTGTACCAGCATCCTTCATTCCTTTTAAGATTCTACCAGGTAGGGCACCAATATATGTTCTTCTATGACCTCTAATTTCAGCTTCATCACGAACGCCACCTAAAGATTGCTTAACGAATTTTCTTCCTAAAGCTTCACTAATAGATTTAGCTAAAGATGTTTTACCTACTCCTGGAGGACCTGCGAAGCAAATGATAGTTGATGGATTTTTACCAGTCATCATTTTAACTGCTAAATATTCAATAATTCTATCTTTAACCTTTTCAAGACCATAGTGATTGCTATCAAGCTTCTTAGTAACATCAACTAAATCATTATTATCCTCTGATGCTTTATACCAAGGAAGGGAAACAATCCAATCTAGATAAGCTCTAATCACACCAGATTCAGCCATTTGATTAGAAGTATTGGCATACTTCTTTAATTCTTCCATAGCTTTATCATATACATTTTTAGGTAATTTAGCTTCTTCTAATTGCTTTCTTAGATTTTCAACATCTTCTTCTTGTCTAGCTTTATCACCAAGTTCTTGTTGAATAGCATGCATCTTTTCTCTTAAATAATATTCTTTTTGGCTTTCATCGATAGATTTTTTAACTTCACTGTTGATTTTGTTTTCAATTTCAACAATTTGTTTTTCTCTTTCGATATCCTCAAGAATCATCTCAAGTCTTCTAGATACATTTAATTCCTCTAAATATCTATATTTAGATAAATTACTATTTAATTTTAATTGATAAGCTATTACATCACTTAACAAATCAGCATTTGTACCAGTTTGTAATAATTTTACAACCTCGTCACGTCCAATAAAAATAAGTGAAGTATTTTTAGAAATTTCTGATGCAATATTTTTAACTAATGCTGCTTCAGTTTCATCATTATTCATAATTGAATAAAGCTTTTCATAATCACATACAAAATATGGAGATTCAGTTATTTCTTTTACCTTAATACGATTTGAAATTTTAAATTTAACCTTATAATTACCATTTGGCAATTTTAATTTTAAAGTGATTTTTGCTAATACACCAACATCTTCTACATCATCTTTTGTAACATCAGCTGATGTTGAATCCTTTTGAATTAGTAAAATAACATTTCCGTCATACATCTTTTCTGCTGCATCTAATGCTAAAACAGAATTAGTACGACCTACTTCAATTTTAAAATCATTTCCAGGAAGAGGAACTACTCCTCTAACAGCAATGGCAGGTAGTACAATTTTTGTTGTTTCTTCCATTTTTATACCATCCTTTCTGTGATTTGTATAAATCAACATCTATAATATACTATATTTTTGGCACTTGTGCAAGTAGATTGCCAAAAAATATTTAAAAAACATATTTTAACATATTTATATATTAAATAAATAATACATATTTAATAATAATATATTATAAATATATAAAACAACGCCAGCATTAACTGGCGTTTAAATTTTATTATTCAGCTTTTTTAGTAGTTGTCTTCTTTGCAGTAGTTGTCTTTTTAGCAGGTGCTTTCTTAGCAGGTGCCTTTTCTTCTGCATCTTCAGCCTTCTTAGCTGTAGTTTTCTTAGCTGTAGTCTTTTTTGCAGGTGCTTTTTCTTCAGTAGCTTCTGCTTTCTTTGCTGCAGTCTTCTTTGCTGGAGCTTTTTTAGCTTCTACTTTACCTAATTTATTAGGTTCACCTTCAACTTCTTTAGCAACACCTAGTAAGAAATCAACTAATGCTTGATAAGCTAAATCAGAATAGTATCTAGCGAAATTAGTTTGTAAGTTTTCATCTTTAGATTTTCCATTAACCTTGCTATCAGCTTCTGCTTTAGCATCTAATGCTTCTTTTGATGGATTTAATTTTTCAACTTCAACAATCTTCGAAGCTACAACATTAAATAATGCTTGTCTTTCAGCTTGACGTCTAGCTTGATCATTGAATTGTTCAATTGTTGTACCCATTAATTCAACAAATTTGTCAAATGGAATATTATACATCTTAGCTTGTTGTTCATATTGAGCCTTGAATTGATCAACTCTTTCTTGAACCATGCTCTTAGGTAAGTCAACTTCAGTTGCATCTAATACTTGGTTTACAATTTCATCGAATTGACGATCCTTTTCAGTCTTAGCTAAGTTTGCTTCTAATTCTTTTTTCTTAACATCTTTTAAAGACTTTTCATCAACAGCATTTTCAATCTTTAAGCCTTTAATATATTCTTCAGTTAATTCAGGTAATTTTTGTTCTTTAACTTCATGAACAGTAACTTTAAATACTGCATCCTTACCAGCTAAATCTGGTTGACCATAATTTTCAGGGAATTTAACCTTTAAATCTTTAACTTCATCAACCTTCATACCAATCATTTGATCTTCAAATCCTGGAATGAATTGTCCTGAACCAATTTCTAATTCGTAGTTATCAGCCTTACCGCCTTCGAATTCAACGCCATCAACAGAACCAACGAAATCAAATACTGCAAAGTCACCCTTAGCAATTGTCTTGTTTTCTTTAACATCCATTGTAGCATCTTTTCTAATTAAAGCTTTAATTGCATTTTCAACTTCTTCTTTGCTAACAGATGTCTTTTTAGCTTTAACTTCTACATTTTTATAATCTGGTAAATTAACTTCTGGATATGTATCAATGATTAATGATACATGGAAATCTTTTCCACGACCGAAATCTTCTTCGATAACTGGTTCGAATTTACCAATGAATTCTTTTGATAATTCTTGATCGCTTACTGCTTCAGTAACCTTATCATTTAAAATGAAATCTAATGCTTCAGTATATAATGCTTCAACACCATATGTTTTTTCAAAAACACTTCTTGGAGCTGAACCCTTTCTGAAACCTTTAATTTGTACTTCCTTATTTTTCTTATCGAATGCCTTATCTAAAGCTTTTTCAAAATCATCTTTAGTAACATCGAATGTAAGTTTAAGTTGGCTATGTTCTAATTTTTCAACTTTCATAGTATTTTCAATAGACTGAGAATTGGGATGTCTATTCCTCCTAAGCATAACTATTTATTATTTTATCTCATTCAAT
This sequence comes from uncultured Erysipelotrichaceae bacterium, assembly GCA_902796895.1. Lineage (GTDB taxonomy): Bacteria > Bacillota_I > Bacilli_A > Acholeplasmatales > Anaeroplasmataceae > Anaeroplasma. The sequence goes on from CADBQV010000010.1 coordinate 9,865, forward strand.
CCCTAAAATAATCATCTCAATTATTATATCATAAATGATAAATAAGTAAAGTTATTTTTATATTATATAAAAATGAAAAAATCTTTCAAAAACATTTAAGTAATTGAAAGATTTGTTTTAATTATACTGATGCATAAAACTTTTTGTTATTTTCTAATATGAATTTAACAAATGATTCTTCATCAATTGGTTTTGAATAATAATATCCTTGTATATATTCAATATTTAATTTTCTTACAACTGGTATTTGATTAGCATTTTCAACACCTTCAAATACTATTTTATGTCCTAAGCCTTTAATCATATTGATTGTTGAATTCATAACATATGATGCAATCTTATTATCAAAATATGATGTAACCATTTCTTTATCGAATTTAACAATATCTACAGGCATTTCTACAATATAATTTAAATTAGAATTACCAGTACCGAAATCATCAAGTGAGAATGATACTCCATATTTTTTAAGTATTTCCATATTCTTTAATAATGTTAATTTAGATATATGACCTGTTTCAGTTATTTCTAAATTAATATATTTAGGATTAATTCTATATTTTTCCATTATATTAATAAATGTTTC
>CADBQV010000011.1 GCA_902796895.1 uncultured Erysipelotrichaceae bacterium
GCCATAATGAATCCACTTTTTTTCATCACCTAATGATTCACCAACACATCTAGTGAACGCAACAACATCATGCTTAGTTATAGCTTCAATTTCTTTTATTCTATCTACATTGAATGTAGCTTTATCTAATTTTGGTAAATCCTCCTTAGGAACAATACCAAGCTCACTCCATGCTTTAGCATTTGCTATTTCTACTTTAAGATATGCATCAAATTTAGCTTCCTCAGTCCAAATATCACGCATTACCTTTCTGGAATATCTTTCAATCATATTAGTTCTCCTTTACATGCTTTAAATAGCATTCAAGAGTATTTTCCATAAGACAAGTAATTGTCATTGGACCAATACCACCTGGTACTTTTGTAATATATGAAGCTTTTGGTTCAACATCCTTAAAATCAACGTCACCACAAAGCTTTCCTGTTTCACTATCTCTATTTACACCAACATCTATTACAACTGCACCTTCATTAACCATATTAGACTTAACAAATTTTGCTTTACCTACTGCAGCAATGATTATATCTGCAGTTTTTGTTATTTCTTCAAGGTTTTTAGTTTTACTATGACAAATAGTTACTGTAGCATTTCTATCTAATAAAAGCTTACTTACAGGCATACCTACAATATTGCTTCTACCAATAACAACAGCATGCTTACCTGCTATTTCAATATTTGCATAGTCAAGTACTTCAATAATTCCTTTTGGAGTACAAGATACAATTCCTGGTTGTTTTAAGTAAAGTGATGCAACATTTATTGGATGGAATCCATCAACATCCTTTTCAGGCTTAATTGCATTTATTACTAAATCTGGATTTATATGTTTTGGAAGTGGTAATTGAACTAAAATACCATCAACATCAGAATCATTATTTAAATCATTAATAATATCTAATAATTCTTTTTCAGTAATAGTTTCTGGTTTCTTTATTGTTGTATTTTTAATACCAATTTCTTCACATGCTTTTCCTTTTCCAGTTACATAAGAAACTGATGCAGGATTATCTCCAACTAGAATAACTACTAAATGAGGTAATCTTTTATATTTTTCAAGATAAGTTATAACCTCTTCTTTCATTTTGCCTCTTCTAATTGTAGCAAGCTCTTTACCGCTTATAACTATAGCCATAGTCTTCACCTCTTTTTAATTAAAACTTTTTATATGCTTTAGCACCAATATCAGTTCTATGGAATAAGTTTTCACATTTAATTCCATCTACTAATTGATTTGCCTTTTTATTTGCTTCTTCAAGTGTATTACCGTTTGCTACTGCAAATAATACTCTACCACCATTAGTAACTAAATTGCCTTTTTCATCAACTTTAGTTCCCATATGGAAAATATGATCATCATCTGCATTTTCAATGATAAATCCTTTTTTATAATCACCAGGATAGCCTTTTGATGCTAATACTACACCAATATAATATTTATCATCCCAAGTTAATACTGGTTCTTTACCATCTACAATAGCCATAAATGCATCATAGATATCACTTGTTAATTTAGGTAATACTACCTCTGTTTCAGGATCACCAAATCTACAGTTAAATTCAATAACCTTAATTCCTTTTTTAGTTTTCATTAAACCACCATATAAAACACCTTTAAATGGGATTTCTTCATTAACTAAAGCTTTAGCTGTAGGAATCATTATTTCATTTAATGCTTGGTTATAATCATCTTCTGTAATAAATGGAAGTGGTGTATAAGCACCCATTCCACCTGTATTAGGTCCCATATCGTTATCATATGCTCTTTTATGATCTTGTGCTAATTGAAGCGGATAAACATTTGTTCCATCAACAAAGCACATGAATGAAAATTCAGGTCCTTCAAGATATTCTTCAATAACTACTTTACCATGACCAAATTTATCATCTAAAAGCATGTCTTTAAGTGCAGCTTTTGCTTCTTCAAAATTATTAGCAATAACTACACCCTTTCCTGCAGCTAAGCCATCATATTTGATAACTGTTGGAAACGGAGCTACTTCAACATAAGAAATAGCATCATTATAGTCTTCAAATACTTCATATCTAGCTGTTGGAATATTATATTTACTCATTAAATCTTTTGCAAAATTCTTAGATGATTCGATTTGAGCAGCACCCTTAGATGGACCAAATGCTTTAATACCAGCCTTTTGTAATTCATCAATAATACCTAAAGCAAGTGATGCTTCAGGTCCTACTACTACTAAATCAATTTGTTCATCTTTTGCAAAATTAACTATATTTTCTATATCAGTATCTTTAATATTTACGCAAACGGCAAGCTTAGCAATTCCAGCATTACCAGGAGCTGCATAAATTTCAGTTACTTTTTTAGATTTTGAAAGTGCATATACAATGGCATGTTCTCTTCCACCGCCACCAACTACTAATACCTTCATTTTTTTCTCCTCAATTAATGTTTAAAATGACGCATGCCTGTTGTAACCATAGCTATACCAAGTTCATCACATGCTTTAATAGAATCTTCATCTCTAATTGATCCACCAGGTTGAATGATAGCTGTAACGCCATAATTTGCAGCAAGTCTTACAGTATCATCAAATGGGAAGAATGCATCAGATGCTAAAACTAAAGAATTAACACCATGCTCTTTAGCCCAGTCAAGTGCGATTTTAGCTGAACCTACACGATTCATTTGACCAGCACCAACACCTGCAGTAGTTTCGTTATGTGCAACTAAAATAGCATTAGATTTAACATGCTTAACGCACTTCATTGCAAATAATAAATCCTTCATTTCTTCTTCAGTTGGTTGTTTTTTAGTTACAACCTTTAAATCAGCTTCATTCCAAATATCATTATCTAAATCTTGATATAATAAGCCACCATTTACAGTTAATGCTTGTTTTTTATCCTTAAATGGGCTTTCCATATCAACTACCATTACACGGCAATTAGTTTTCTTAGCTAATACTTCTTTAGCTTCATCAGTATATGAAGGAGCCATGATTATCTCTAAGAATACCTTTTTCTTCATAATATTATGAGCAAGTTCACCATCTACTTCTCTATTAAATGCAACAATACCACCATAAATTGATACTGAATCAGCATTATAAGCTTTATCCCATGCTTCAACAATTGTTTTTGCAGATGCAACTCCACATGGATTCATATGCTTTAGGCCAATTGCAGTTGGTTCACTAAATTCTTTTAATAAATTTAAGCAAGCATTAGCATCTTGAATGTTATTGTAAGATAATTCTTTACCTTGAATTTGTGTTGCATGAACAATTGAATATGAAGTTTTAGGTCCTTCATATAATGCAGCCTTTTGATGAGGATTTTCACCATATCTTAATGATTGCTTTAAATTGTATGTTAATGTAATAGATTCAGGATTTTCTTCACCTGCTTCTTTAGTCATATATTCTGCAATCATTGCATCATATTTAGCAGTAGTTCTAAATACCTTAGCTGCTAAGCTTCTTCTTGTTTCATATGTTGTATCGCCGTTTTCCTTAATTTCAGCTAATACCTTATCATAATCATTAATATCAGTTACTACAGTTACAAACTTATGGTTTTTAGCTGCAGAACGAATCATTGATGGTCCTCCGATATCAATGTTTTCTACACATTCATCAAAATTAGCACCACGTTCAACAGTTTGACGGAAAGCATATAAATTAACACATACTAAATCAATATATTCAATGTTGTGTTCCTTTACTTGCTTAACATGAGATTCTTTATCTCTAATTGCAAGTAAGCCTCCATGAACATTTGGATGTAATGTTTTAACTCTACCATCTAATATTTCAGGAAATCCTGTAATATCAGAAATATCAATAGCTTTAACTCCGCCAGCTAATAATACTTTTTTAGTACCACCAGTAGATACTATTTCATATCCACATTCTTCAAGACCTTTACAAAATTCAACTACACCAGTTTTATCTGTAACACTTACTAATGCTCTTTTCATTTTTATTCTCCTCATTTATTTTATGTGATTAACACATTTTATTCGTATAATACTTTATTAATGGCTTCTACATATAATACATGTTCGATTTCATGTATTTTCTTTTCTACCTCATCACGGTCTGAACCATAATATTCAAAGCCACGTTGCATAATGATTTTTCCACTATCTACTCCACTATCAACATAGTGAACAGTAACACCAAATACTTTTACACCATAATTAAATGCATCATCAATACCATGAGCACCTTTAAATGATGGAAGTAATGCAGGATGGATATTAATCATTTTACCTTCGTAATTATCTAATAATACCTTACCAATATATCTCATATAGCCTGCAAGACAAATTAAATCAACATTTAATTCCTTAAGCATGCTAACAATTTCAGTTTCAAATTCTTCTTTTGAATTATAGTCTTTTGCTCTAAATACAAATGATTTAACATTATGATTCTTAGCTCTTTCAATTACATAAGCACCTGGCTTATCACAAACCATTAAAACAACCTTAGAATCTTTAATTAATCCTTTTTCAACAGCATTAACTATAGCTTCAAAATTAGTGCCACTTCCACTGGCAAAAATTGCTATATTTTTCATTATTTATGAATCTCAACTTTTCCAGCGTTATTTGTTACACTACCAATAACATATGCTTTATCGCCATATTTAGCTAAAATATCAATTGTCTTTTTAGCATCTTCTAGATTATCTAGAGCAATAATCATACCAATACCCATATTATAAATATTAAACATTTCTCTATGGTCTACTTTTCCATATTTTTCTAAGAATTTAAATACTGGTAAAATTGGCCAAGATCCTTCTTTAATATCTAATCCTTGAGTTTCATTTAAAATACGTGGAATGTTTTCATCGAAGCCACCACCTGTGATATGGGCAACACCATGAACATCTACGTTATTTATTACATCTAATACTTGTTTGCAATAAATTCTTGTAGGTGTTAGTAATACATCACCTACAACACCACCTAATTCTTCACTATATGAATGTAGGTCAATGTTATTATCTTTAATAATTTTTCTAACTAATGAAAAACCATTTGAGTGAACACCAGTTGAAGCAATACCAACTAATACATCTCCTGCTTTAACCTTAGAATCATCAATTAATTTTGATTTTTCAACAACACCAACTGCAAAACCAGCGATATCATATTCACCATCTGAATACATACCTGGCATTTCAGCAGTTTCACCACCGATAAGTGCACATCCTGCTTGTACGCAACCATCAGCAATTCCTGATACGATTTGTTCAAGCTTTTCAGGAATAGCATGACCAAGTGCAACATAATCTAAGAAATATAGAGGTTCAGCACCTTGTGCTAATACGTCATTTACACACATAGCAACTGCATCAATACCGATTGTATTATGTTTATCCATTTCGAATGCTAATTTTAATTTAGTACCAACACCATCAGTACCAGATACAAGCATTGGCTCTTTATAGCCCAAGCTTGCTAAATCAAACATTCCACCAAATGAACCGATGTTTGAAACGCAACCCTTTCTATTTGTTCTTTTTACATGACTTTTATATCTTCTTACTGCTTCATATCCTGCTTCTAAATCTACACCTGATGAACCATAAGCCTTAGAACCCATTATTAATATCCTCCAAATTATTTTTCTATTTTTTGTAATCTAGCATATATTTCTTTATATGCACCCATTACATCACCTAAATCTCTTCTAAATCTATCTTTATCTAGGTGATCATTTGTTTTAGCATCCCATAGTCTACAGCAATCTGGAGATATTTCATCAGCTAAAACTATTTTACCATCTGATGTTTTACCAAACTCTACTTTAAAATCAACTAATTTAACACCAATTTCTAAGAATAATTTCTTTAATTCTTCGTTGATTTTAGAAGTTAGAGCATAGATTTCATCTAATTCTTCATAAGTTGCAGCACCTACTGCTACTGCATGATGATCATTAATTAATGGATCACCAAGTGCATCATTTTTATAGCATATTTCAAATATTGTATGCTTTGCAACTGTTCCTTCTTCAATACCAAGACGCTTTGCCATAGAACCAGCAATAATATTTCTTGTTATTACCTCAAGAGGGAAGATACTAACCTTCTTACATAATTGGTCAGTATCATTTAATGTCTTGATGTAATGAGTAGGAATACCTGCTTTTATTAATCTATTATAAATAATAGTTGTTATTTTATTATTTAATTCACCTTTATGCTCAAATAATGCATGCTTAGCACCATTTCCTGCTGTAGCATCATTTTTATAATGCATAATAATTAAATCCTTATCATCTGTTGCAAATACTTGTTTAGCTTTACCTTCGTATAATAGTTCTTTCTTTTCCATTTTTATTTACCCTTATTATTTCTTAAAATAATTTACTGCATTTTCAAAAATATTTTGTTTCTTTTCACCATAAATATTTTTGAACAAATTCTTTTCATATCTTTCAGAATGTCCCATTTTACCTAATATTAATCCATCTGGTGATATAATACCTTCAATTGCATATTCAGAACCATTTGGATTATATGGAGCTTCTGTTGTAGGCTTATTATGGCTATCTACATATTGAAATGCGATTTGACCATTGCTAATTAAATCCTTAACCATTTTTTCAGAAACCATAAATTTACCTTCACCATGTGATACAGCAATCATGTGTACCTCACCTGTCTTATAGCTTGATAACCAAGGTGATTTATTTGTCATAACCTTAGTTGCAACCATTTGTGAAACGTGACGGTTAATATCATTTCTAAATAATGTTGGTGAATCTTCTTTTACTTCACCTATTTTTCCATATGGAAGTAATCCTGATTTAACTAATGCTTGGAATCCATTACAAATACCAAGTATTAAGCCTTTTCTTTCAATTAGACGATTAATTGCATTTTTAATGTCTTCTTGACATAATACATTTGCAATAAACTTTGCAGATCCATCTGGTTCATCACCAGCACTGAATCCACCAGATAATACGAATATATCTGCTTTATCGATATTTTCAACCATTACCTTAATTGAATCAAAAATATCTTCTTTATTTTGATTTCTAAATACTGTAGTTACTGTCTTAGCACCTGCTTTTTCAAATGCACGGCTAGTATCATAATCACAGTTAGTACCAGGGAATACTGGGAAGTATGCAACAACCTCATCCTTATTAGCTAGCTTTTCAACCTTAGCCTTATAAGGTTTGATTGGAATTAACTCACAGTTATTATCACCTTTATCTTTATATACTCTATTAAATTTCTTTGTATTTACTTCTTCAAGTGCAGCTAAGCTAAACTTAACTCCATTGATAACACCATATTTGAAATGTGATGTTCTACCAATATGAATTACATTTGGCTTAATATCCTTTGGATATTCTAAAGAGCCTTGAACTTCAATAAGGATTGAACCATAATTATATCTATTTAATTCTTTTTCATCATATTTAACTTGGAAGCCAATTTGATTACCAAAGCTTGATTTAGCAAGTGCTTCAATTAAACCACCAGCACCTAAGGCATATGCACTTAGGATTTTTCCATTTTCGATATTAGTTGATACAAAATCAAAGTTATCAATTAATTGCTCAACATTTGGTGTATAGTTTTCATTTTCAGTATGCTTAACTAAATATAATTTATGAGCACGAGCTTTAAAATCAGGTGAAATTACATTATTAGCATTTACTGTAGTAATACCAAATGCCATTAGCATTGGAGGGACATTATATGTTTCATTATAAGTACC
>CADBQV010000012.1 GCA_902796895.1 uncultured Erysipelotrichaceae bacterium
AGTAACATTACCACATACATTTTGATAGAATAATACTGGATTTACAATCTTATAAGAGAATACACCATTACATCTTACAGATACATCAATATCAAGACCGATTTTTGAATCAACTACTCTAAATGGAACAGGTTGAGCAGTACCAAATTTATTATCGATTAATTCCTTTAAATTAAAATAATAAACTCTTTGATCATGTCCTGTGTCGCCACCAAATTTAAAACGTCTAGCAATTGTCTTAAAAATACCATTACCTAAACCACCTTGGAATATTGATCCTTCAGTTGATTTATCATATTTAAATTCACCTGGTTCAGCAGTAAACTCAACGATTGCACCTTGATCTACAATCATCATACATTGACCTTCGTTTACGGCAATGATAGAACCATTAGAAATAATATTATCAGAACCATTTTTATTAGAAGATCTTTTAGAATTTACTCTTTTTTGTCCTTTTGCAACTAATACATCTTTTTCAAGTGAGTCACAATAGAAATATTCTAACCATTGATCTCCAAATGTAGAGCCTGTGGCTCCAACTAAAGCTTTTATTAAACCCATTTTTAAAATCCTCCTAAGTTAAACTAATATAATTATAAAATACATTTTTTTTGTAGTCAACTTTAAGGATGTTAAAGAATGATTATATTTTAATAATATTTGTAAAATATGATTAAAAAATAGAAAAATAATGAATATATAGGAATACAAAAGCATGTTTTGTTACACATTAATTTAAAATTGTTAGCGAGCAGTTAAAACAAATAATTTTTAATTATATATTTACAAAAAAGAATCTTAATAATACACAATTTATTGATTAAAATATTATCTTATGTTAAAATTAATCATAATTTTTTTAAGGGGGAGAGTAAATGTATAAAATACAAGACTTAAAAAAATATGACTATTTTAAAGATATAGATATAAATTATGCCCTAGATTCCTTAACAGGCGTATTGACTAGAACTAATATACTTGGATTTGCCAATTATCTAGTTGAAAACAATGTCGAATTTATGATGGGTATATTAGATATAGATAATTTTAAATTAGTTAACGATAATTATGGTCATAAAATAGGAGATGGGTGTTTACAACAAATTGGTGAAGGCTTAGCTAATTATGTTGGAAATGAAGGCTTAGTTGGTCGTTTTGGCGGTGATGAATTCATCGTTATTTGGCTTAAAGGCACATCTTATGATGATGTTCATGCATATTTAGATAAAATGTATACAAAGGCTGATATAATAAGAAAGAAAGTAACAGTAATGAATGTTAGCTTTTATGTTACCGCAACTATAGGTTGTGCATCATTTCCTAAAGATGCTAAAACATATGATGAATTATTCTTAACTGTTGATAAAGCATTATATAGAGGTAAAACAAAAGGAAGAAACTGCTATATAATTTATGTTGAAAATAAACATAAAAATATTGAAGTAAATTTAAGAGAACAATATACATTAACTAATATGTTTTTAAGAATATCTGAAATTGCAGATAATAAAATCATTTCAAAAGATGATAAGATTAAAAACATAATGGATTTTATATCATCAGCATTACAGGTAAGTGAAGCTGCCACTTTATTTAAGGATAAAAGAGCTATTTTTAGCGGTGATGGCTATGATTGCGAAATTGATGAAGAATGTTTAAAAATATTTGAGGATTTAACTAAAGATAATCCAATATTTGTATATTCATGCTTTTATAAATCAACAAATCAAAAATTATTAAATTTTGTTAAAGAAAAGCATATTGTTACATTTATTGTTTCTAAAATTATAGTTTCAAATGAAATATTTGGCTATATCGTTTTATTTGAAGATAAAATAACTAGAATATGGCAAGAAAGAGAATCAGCATTACTTCTATATTTAAATAGAATTGTTGAATTATTATATAAATAGACTGCTTGCAGTCTATTTTGTATTTAATATAAGATTTGAGGTGATATAATGAAGGTATTTGTAGTAGAACCTATATCTAATTATTTGATGAATAAATTAAAATCTAGCTTTGAAATTACTTTAGATATTAAAGAGGCAGATATTGCAATTATAAGAAACAAAGAATTAAATAAAGAAATATTAGATAGTGCTAAATTTTTAAAATTAATAGCTGTATATGGTACTGGCTATAATATGATAGATATTAATTATGCTAAAAAAATAGGTATTACAATATTTAATACACCTGGTTTGAATAAAAATGCAGTATCTGAATTAACAGTAGCTTTAATGCTTAATTTATCTAGAAATATTATTAAATCACTAAATGTAAAGGAATTAGGTTCTAATTCCTTACTTGGTTTAGAATTAAAAAATAAAACTGCAGGATTTATTGGACTTGGAAATATATCTATTAATACTGCTAAAATATTACATTATGGCTTTAATATGGATATATTAGGCTATAATAGACATAAAAAAAATATATCATATATAAATGAAGTATCACTAGATTATCTTCTTAAAAATAGTGATTATATCATTATTGGTTTAGCTTTAAATGATGATACTAAAAATTATATAAATATTGATTTATTTAATAAAATGGAAAAAAAGCCATTTGTAATTAATCCAGCTCGTGGCTTAATTGTTAATAATGATGATTTATTATATGCATTAAAAAATAAATTAATTAAAGGCTATGCAGCAGATGTATTTTATCCAGAACCAATTAATGATGATAATTTATTACTTAAAGAAAATGTCATTATATTACCACATATTGGTGCCCAAACTAAAGAAGCTAATGATTTAGTATCTGATGCAATATATAATAATTTAATTAAATTCATTAATAATGAAAAACTAGATAATTTAATCTAAAAATGTGATATAATTTATGTATCTATTATTCATTTTTGAGGTAAGAATATGAGAAGAAAAAGAACAAATCGTATTAGAGCGTTTTATTATGCTCATCCATATTTAGTTATTTTTAATATTTTAATTATTTATAATATAGCAATTATTTTGTTATTTTCATTATTACTTGCATACTTAAAGGATGGAACAATTAATTCTGATAATTACTTAAAGGCAGTACAATACTGTGCTATATATACAATGAATTCAGGAGATATTTGGTCTGAGGCACCAACATCTGTTGTAACACTTAAAATAATAATTAATACAACACAAATGATTACATTCTCAGGAGCCCTAATAGGTCTTGCTACATCAATGCTTCAAAATTTATTTAATAGAAGAGTTCATAACTTGGGTAAGTTAAAATTAAAAAATCATTATGTTATTTTAAACTGGTCTCATATTGGTGCTAATTTAATTAAAGAATTATCTTATATGAGTGGTAAAAAAACAATTGTTATTTTATCTTCTAAGGATAGAGATGAAATAAATGAAGAAATAGATAATATGTTTATGGAATCTAATATTGAAAGAAAAAATATTAGAATATTCGTTAAGCATGGCCTTCCTTCATCAAGAAAGGCATTAAAGGAAATAAGTATTGAAAAATGTGTTTCAGTAGCATTGCTTTCTAATGCTACATGGTTAAATTCAAAGACATTAAATGATGCTGATTCATTTAAAATATTAATGTCTATTTTAAGTATTAATAAAAATGCTAATGTAATAGTAGAGGTTAATAATGATAAGGTATCTAAAGAAATTGATGATTTAATGCTTGCAAGTACTGATTTAAAGAATGCAAATGTATCAATTTTTTCAAGAAATACAATTGTAGGACATGCGTTAGGTAGAGCTGCAATTAACACTTCATTTGCTGATTTATATTATTATTTACTTTCATATGAAGGTGGTAGCTTCTTTTCAGTTGATAAAAAATATGATTTATCAGAAGCATTAAAAAGATATAATAAGGCTTTGCCTATTACAACTTATAAAGAAGATGATGGTGAAAAATTATATTTATATTCTAAAAATGATTTTAGCTTTGAATCTTTAACAAGAAAAGAAACTAATAAGACATTAGATTTTAAAAAGAATTTATTAAAGAATAATTTTACATTATTTGTTATTGGAGATAATGATAGATCAAATTCAATACTTGATGTATGTGATAACCATAATAGAATAAAAGATGGTAAGATTAAATGTAAGATATATCCAACTGATGTTGATATTGATTTATTAATGGATGATATATCTAAAGCAACAGGTAGAAAAAAGGTTTTAATATTATCAGATGAAAATGCATTAGCTGATGAACAAGATAATAATGTATTTTTAAGTTTAATTAAGATTAAAACAAATGAAAAATATACTCACGATATTGAATTATTTGCTGAAATATTTGATCCTTCATCAAGATTTTCTTTAGATAGCTTAAATGTATCAGGTATGATTATTTCAAATGAAATGGTAGCTTTATATATAGCACAATTATTAACTCATCCTAAATCACATAAATTCTATGAGGATTTATTAATTAGAAATTATGAATCTCAGGATGCTAAAATTGATTTTGATGTTAGAATGGCTAAGGAATTAATAAATATTAAAGATGAAATAACATTTAATTCAAAATTAGAATTTATAAATGCATTATATGAATCAAGTAATCATGAATATATGCCAATAGGCTTTGTTGGTGAAAATAAGAAGAAAAACATGATTGAAAATGTAACATCAGTAATTGATGCTGCTGTAAATGTAACTGATAAGATGATAAATACAATTACAAACGCACTAACATTATCAGATTCACCAACTGATTCACCTATTAATAAGGCTAATATTGTAATACTTGATAATAATATTAGAAAGCAAGAAAAGATAGTTATTAAAAAGGATACAATTATTGTTTTAGTTCATTATAATGTATAAATAGGAAATATTATGATAACAAAAGAAGAATACATTGAATTAATAAAAAAAGAATACCCAAATGATTATTTAGATATTATAAATGGATTAACTGAAAAAAGATTAAGCTCATTTAGAATTAATAATTTAAAATGCAATAAGGATTTAGTTATATCTTATTTGAATGAAAATAATATTAAATATGAAATATCTAATATTTATGATAATTCTATTATTTTAAATGAAGATGTTAATCTTTTTGATAGTGATTTAGTAAAAAATGGATATATCTATTTTCAATCAATTTCAAGTCAAATACCCCCTCTTTGTATGGATTTATCTGATTCTTTTGATATTTTAGATATGTGTGCAGCACCAGGAGGTAAGACATCATTAATTGCAGATTTAACGAATAATAAAAAAAGTATTATGGCAGTAGAATCTAATAAGATTAGATATCTTAAATTAGTTCATAATCTAGATTTATTAAATGTTAAAGCGAGTGTAATTCAAAATGATTCATTAAAGCTTGATTCATATTTTAAATTTGATACTATCTTACTTGACGCACCGTGCTCTGGTAGTGGCACAATCAATTTGAATAATGATAAGGATTTAAAGAATTTTTCTACTTTATTAGTTAAAAATTCTTCAAATATTCAAAAGAAATTACTAAAAAAAGCATTAGAATTATTAAAGCCTGGTAAGACTATGATTTATTCAACATGTTCAATTTTTAAAGAAGAAAATGAAGATGTATTAAAATCAGTTTTGAATAAAAATATAGTGCTTGAAAAAATAGATTTAAATATTGATGAATCTAATATATTACCATCAAGCTTAGATTTTGCAATTACTATAAAGCCAAACAAATATTATGAAGGTTTTTTTATAGCAAAAATTAAAAAGATTAAATAATTTTTAAATACAAGAAAGGACTAGTTACTTATGTAACTATTTTTTTCTCTTTGTTGAATATAGATATCATTTTTGATATAATTAAATAGATTAGGGGTGAAGAGTGATGTTACTATTAATTTTCAGTTTTATATTCTTTGCATCATTTGTAGTAAGTGGCTATTTATCATACCACTATATCTACATCCAAGAAAATAAAATTTTAGTATCAGTATTTATTTTAATTACAGTTTTGTCATTGGTAGCGACATTAATTTTCTTTTTCAAATTCCTTAGTAAGAAAAAGAATGATGAGATAAAGGATTTATCTGTAAGACTTAAAAAATGGTCAAATATTTCATACCATGCATCAAAGGCAGGAGATGAAGCATTTAACGAATTACCAGTAGGTATCATTCTTTATGATGAATCATATAACATTACATGGAGTAATGGTTACGCAAGAAAAATATTTAATAATCAAATTATTGAAGATACAAGTGTTGATTTAACTAATATCGAATCATTGTCAAAAGAATTATTAGAACAAATTATGGTTCAAAAGGATATATTCCTATATGATTATTATTCTAAATCATATGATGTTATTCATAATATTGAAAATAATATCTTATATTTCTTCGAAGTTACAGAAAGAGAAGAGATAAAGAAAAGATATAATGATAGAATCACTGGTGTAGGTATTATTGAAATTGATAACCTTGAAGAATCACTTAAAAAATTTGATATGCAAGAAAAAGCAAACATCAGAGGTCAAATTTTAGGTGAGGTATCAGATTATATCGCAAGATATGGTTGTTATTTAGTTTCTGTATCAGGAGATAGAATGCTTATAATTATTGACCAAGAATCATTAAATAAAATGATGGCTGATAAATTTAGTGTTTTATCACAAGTTAGAGATATTTCACAAAAGAATAGACTTAAAGCAAGTATCTCAATGGGTATTGCTTGTCACGATGTTGAATATGATGAACTTGGTAGTATCGCTCAATCAGCAATAGAGCTTGCTGAAAAAAGAGGTGGTGACCAGGTTGTTGTTAATATCCAAAATAAAAAGATTCAATTCTTTGGTGGTAATACAAACTCACTTGAAAAGAATACATTAGTTGAAGCACGTATGCAAGCTATGAACTTAAAAGAAGCAGTTGAGGGAAGCTCAAACGTTTTAATTATGTGTCATAATTTTGCAGACTGTGATGCCTTAGGTTCAATGCTTGGTGCATACCATATGGTTTCATCATCAGGAATTGAAACAAAGATGGTTTTTGATCCTAAAAAATCAGATGCTACAGTTAATAAGATTGCTGGAGATTTAATGAAAGACCCAGTTATATCTGAATATTTTATTACTGTTGATGAGGCCTTAGCTAGATTAAAGCCTACAACATTATTACTTATTACAGATACACAATCTCCATCCTTAGTAATGTTTAAAGAGGTATTAGAGCGTGCTCAAAGAATATCAATTATTGACCACCATAGAGCAGGTGATCAAGGATATAGTAATTATTTAACTTATTATGTTGAAACAAGTGCTTCATCAGCAGTTGAATTAATTACTGAAATGTTTATGTTCTATAATCCTGGTATTACAGTATCAAATAGAGAAGCATCAATTATGCTTGCAGGTATTATTGTTGATACTAATAACTTTACAATGCGTTCTGGTACAAGAACATTTGAAGCAGCAGCTACATTAAGAAGTATGGGTGCTGATATGATATTTGTTCGTCAATTATTACAAGAACCACTTCAAGAAGAAAAGATGCTTGCTGGTGCCTTAATGAAGGCTGAATTAGTTGAAAATAGATTTGGTATTGTTTGTCTTGATGAAGACGAAAAGATCAAAGATAGAACAACACTTGCTAAAATTTCAGATAGATTACTTACTATATCTGGTATTAAAGGTTCATTTACAATTGGTAGAATTAATGAAAATTTAGTTGGTGTATCAGCTAGAAGCTTAGGCGATGATATAAATGTTCAATTAATTATGGAAACAATGGGTGGCGGTGGACATTTCAATAGTGCCGCTGTTCAAAAAACAGGTAAAACTATTTTAGAGGTTAAAGCTGAATTAATTGAAATTTTAAAAACTGAATTTGCAGATGGAGGTAGTGAAAAAGTGAAAGTTATATTAACTGCAGACGTTAAAGGCAAAGGTAAAAAGAATGATATTATAGAAGTAGCAAATGGATATGCTAATTACTTAACAACAAATAATTTAGCAGTAAAGGCTACACCTGAAAACCTTGCTGAATTAGATAAACAAAAGGCTTTAGTAAAAAAAGAAGCTGAAAGTAAACGTAACGTTTTAAAGAAATTCAGAGATGAAATTGATGGAAAAACAATTACATTAAAGATTAAAGTTGGTGCTGGAGGAAAGAACTTCGGTCATATTACAACTAAGCTTGTATGTGATGAATTTGAAGCACAAACTGGTATTCACCTAGATAAAAAGAAGGTTGAACTTCCTGGTGAATTAAACTCAATTGGTATCTTTACTGCAACAGTAAAATTAGATACTGATATTGTTGCAAACTTCGAAATTAAAGTAATAGAAAAATAGTGAGGAGATAGTATGGCAGAGGTTACAAAAAAAGTCCCATCAGAAATAGAAGCAGAAAAAGGATTACTTGGCTGCGTAATTTTAGATCAAGAATTGCTTGAAGAAGTAATAGGCATAATAACTAAAGATGATTTTTTTGAACCAAAGCATGTTATTATCTATTCTTGTATAGAAAATATGTTTAATGAGCATCAACGCGTTGATTTAGTTACACTAGCATCAATGCTTGAGGCTACAAACAAGCTTGATCAGGCAGGTGGAAGTGCCTATCTTGGTGATTTAGTTGATAAAATTTATAATACTGATAATTTAGAATCTTATATAAAATTAATACAGGATGCTACATTCAGAAGAATGGCTATCCAAAAATTTAATGACCTATCACAGCTTGGATATGATCAAACTGTTAAATCAGAAGATTATTCTGAGCAAGTTGAAAAAGCAATATTTGAACTTCAAAGCAACAAAAAGGTTGGTGGCTTTAAACCTATTTCTGTTGTTGCAAGAAATGTTAATGAACAAACAAATAATGCTGCTAAAAATGATAGTGATTTAATTGGTTTAAATACAGGATTTTCGAATTTAAATAAAATCACACAAGGATTACAACCAGGTGCACTAATAATTCTTGCAGCACGTCCTGCGATGGGAAAGAGTGCCTTCGCACTAAATTTAGCAACAAATATTGCTAAATTAAATCACCCTCATGTAGAAGATGCTGCAAATACAAATGCTAGAGTTGCATTTTTCTCACTTGAAATGTCAGCAGAGCAATTAGTTGAAAGAATGATTGCTTCAGAAGCTTCAATTCCACTTGGCGATATTAAAAATGGTAAGATGGAAAAAACATCTTGGATTAGATTTAATACAAGCTGTAAAAATTTAGAAGAATATAACATTTTCTTTGACGATGCATCAGATACTTCTGTATCATCTATTAGATCTAAATGTAGAAAATTAAAAACAGAAGATGGCTTAGATGCTATAATTATTGATTATTTACAATTAATATCTTCTGATAAAAATGGTCAAAGAGATTCAGAAATGGATAAGGTTACTAAGATTTCACGTAGCTTGAAATTATTAGCTCGTGAGCTTGAAGTACCTGTTATTGCACTTTCTCAATTATCACGTGATGTTGAAAAAAGAGAAGATAAGCACCCAACTATGGCCGACTTACGTTCTTCAGGTTCTATTGAACAGGATGCCGATATTGTAATGTTCTTGTATAGAGATGATTATTACAATAAAGCATCTGAAAGAAAGGGCGAGGCCGATTTAATCATTTCTAAAAACAGAAGTGGTTCAACTACAGAAGCAGATGGAATGCCTTTTTATTTCCAAGGAAAATTCCAAAGATTTACAGAAAAGAAGAAAGACGAGGAATAATTTAATGCTTGATAGATTAAAACTAATGGAAGAAAGATATGAAGAAATTAATACTTTATTATCTTCTCCTGAAGTTGCAAGCGATGTAAAAAAGCTAACTTCATTATCTAAAGAACAAAAAGGATTAGAAAAGGCAGTTATGCTATTTCGTGAGCAACAAAAATTAGAAGCAGCAATCCCAGATTTAAGAGAAATGAAAAAATCTGATGATGCTGAAATTGCAGAAATGGCTGCAATGGAATTATCTGACAATGAAAAAAGATTAGACGAAATTGCAGAAGAAATTAAAATATTATTACTTCCAAAGGACCCTAATGATGATAGAGACGTTGTTGTTGAAATTAAAGGTGCTGTAGGTGGAGATGAAGCAAACATCTTTGCAGGTGACCTATTTAGAATGTATCAACATTACGCTGAATCTAAAGGATGGAAGGTTCAAGTAGATGATGCTACTGCAGGTGCTGCAGGTGGATATTCTAATATTTCATTTACTATATCTGGTGATATGGTTTATTCATTTATGAAATATGAATCTGGTGGACATAGAGTTCAAAGAATTCCAACAACAGAATCTAATGGTAGAATTCAAACATCAATTGCTACAGTTTTAGTATCACCTGAAGCTACAGACGATGATGATATCGAACTTGCAGAAAAGGATTTAAGAATTGATACTTTCTGTTCATCAGGCCCAGGAGGACAAGGTGTAAATACTACATATAGTGCAGTTAGAGTTACATATATTCCTACTGGTGATTTCGTTGCTTGTCAAATTGCAAGAAGCCAACATGAAAATAAGGCTACTGCTATGAGATTATTAAAGACTAAAATTAAAGCTCAAAGAGATGCTGAAAAAGCAGAAAAAGAAGGAGCAATAAGACAATCTTTAGTAGGTAGCGGTGAAAGAGCAGAAAAAATAAGAACATATAACTATCCTCAAAATAGAGTAACTGATCATAGAATTGGCTTTACAGTAAATAGATTAGATGCTGTAATTGAAGGTAAGCTTGATATAGTTATTCAAGAATTAATTAACGAGGATCAAAAAAGAAAATTATCTAACGAAGAGTCTGTAAGACTATAAAAATAGCCCTTATGGGCTTTTTGTTGTTTATTGAAAGGATGTGAAATGATTGATTAATAAAGTATACGATTTAAGAAAAAAGAATAAATATACACAAGAAGAGCTTGCACATAAGCTTGGTGTTACAAGACAAACAATCATTTCCATCGAACAAGGAAAATATGTTGCCTCATTACAGCTAGCACTTAAAATAGCAAAAATATTTAATTGCTCTGTAGAAGATATATTTGATTTAGAAAAGGGTGAGTTTTAGTTATGGATAATATCGAAAAATTAAGAAGCTTGACTAAAATAAAATTAATAATAATGTCAATATCAACTATTACCCCAATACTAGTTATAATCCTATTTGCAGTAGTATTTGATATTATCGATAATAGTGTATTTAATGAACAACCATGGGTACCATATGTTTTAGCATTAATATTTGAAGGATACTTAGTATTTAAAATTGTTAAATATATAAGAATATTAATAAATGATGAATTTGCTAATAAAGTATTAATTAAAAAAAGTGATGAAAGAAATAAATTCATTGAACAAAAAACAGCAAATCTAGCATCTAAAATATTCTTCTATATTTTATCAATATATACAATATATAGTGCTTTTATGAGAACAGGATATTTCATTCCTGCAGTTTCAATACTTATAGTATTTATAATAGTTCAAATGATTGTTAAATTAGTATATACGAATAAATATTAGAGGTTAGTATGAAAAAAATACA
>CADBQV010000013.1 GCA_902796895.1 uncultured Erysipelotrichaceae bacterium
ATTTATCAATGATGTTTGGAATAACCATCATTCTTTTTAATAATTCATTAGATAAATTTTCTAATTCTGGTTCGATTTCAGCAATACGATTATTATTTTTAGCTACAGTCTCTTTAATTTTATTAGCTTCATCAATTTTCTTTTCTCTCATTAATTGACCGATTTGCTTAGATAAGTCATTTCTTGCAGCTCTTAAAGATTCTGATTCTTGTTTTAAAGCTCTAATTTTTTTATCAATATCAATTACTTCATCTACAAGTGGTAATTTTTGATCTTGAAATTTCTTTTTAATATTTTCTTTTACGATTTCTGGATTTTCTCTTACAAATTTAATGTCTAACATATTATATCTCCTTTATAAAAAAATAAAGTCCTTAAAAGAATAAAACTTTTAAGGACGAATTACCGTGGTGCCACCTTAATTCTAGATAAACTAGCTCTTTTTATTAAGTTATGTCATCAGAGGTAGATTCACATTTAATAAATTATAGCTTTTCACCTACCAGCTACTCTCTTAAAATTATTTTAAATGCTACTTATTCTCGTCATTTGACTACGTATGATATTATATCATAATCTATAATTAATTCAAGAAATTATATTACTCATTTTTGTTAATTTGTGAAATAGTTTCGTAATATATTTCATCTCTTTTACTACCAGTTATTTTTCTTAATGTTTCTTTTAATTTTAAATCTTTATTAATATAATCAACAATTATTGGATTATAAATATATCCTTTATCTCTAATTAATTCATTAAATACTACATCAAATTCCTTTGGAATTGAATAATTTCTACCAAATATATCTGTTGCTGCATCTATTGAATCTGATATTTTAATAATATCAATAAATATTCTATATAATGATTTAGTGTTATCTAAATTTATTGGATAACCATTAGATCCATCATAAGTTTTATGATGCATAAGCATTACATCATAATATTTTTTAAAGTCCTTATCATTATTTAAGACACTTACACCATATATTGGATGCTTTCTAATTAATGCATATTCGCCTTGAGATAATCTTCTTGTTTGTAAATTAATAATATTTGAAATACAGCTTTTACCTACATCGTGGTAAAGTCCTGCTTTTTTAGCATAATTAATTAAGCTAAGTTCATTATTTTTAACATCTGAAATACTTTTTAAATTCATAAAGCCTACAAATATCTCAGGCTTATTTTCAATTATTGCCTCAGTTATAATTGATGCTATTTTTGATACCATCTGACTATGAAGATATGTAAATATTTGTCTTGAAATAATTGTATTTAATAATAATTCTTCTTTTTCTTTATATGTTGTTAAATATTTAACTGAGAATGTAAACCATTTTTCACAATAAGTTAATATTTTAGTATCAAAATAATCATGTGGTATTTTTTTAATTTCTAAATTGATTTTATTTACTACCTCACTTATTAATACTGATTTATTATCAAGTGTAGATAATTCTAAATAATTAATTAAATTAATTCCAGTTTGAAACATATTAGACATTTTATCATTTATTATTTGATTAGAATTGTCATATGCTTTAATTAAACTAAAATATTCATATAATTTTATAGATATAATATTTATATCCATTTCTTTTTCTAAATATAATGTTTTATAGTAAGCTCTTATAACACTACCTTCTATATCATCTATATTTTTATTATATAATTCTTTACTTAAGCTAAAGAATTCTTTTTTATATTCGTCATTAACATTATCAACAAATATAGATACCTTAAGTAATGATATTTTTAATTCATTTACTAATTCATCTATGTTTAAATCATTATCTTTTACATATTCATTTATAAATTTTATTGCGTCATTATAATATGTATATGCATAACCAATATAATCATAATCAAATGCAGCAAATGTTATTATTTTTAAATATGATAATAATATTTTTTGCTTAGTATCCTTATTTTCAATTAAATTATATTTATCTTTAAAATTTAATACTTTTAAAAAATAATTAATTGCTTTATCAATATATTCTTTTATTCCGCTAAAGCATTCAACTATTTCTATTCCCATTAAATAATAAATATTAATTAATTTTATATAATCATTATGTGATTCATAAAATGATATTAAAGGATTAGCTATTTCACTTAATAATTCATAATCATCATATGAATTACCATATAAATCTAATAATAAATCATAAAAATGATCAGCTATTTCTTTTGTTATATCATAGCCTAAAATTGATTTAATTTTTATGATTGTATCTTCATTTTCTCTATATGCTTTTCTTAAATCATTTGATTTGTTAATAACATTTTTAGCCCATGAATTGTCTAGGGTAGGGTTTTTGAACATATCATAATATTTATAACTGTTTTCAATATTAATTTTATATCTTCTAAGTGATAAATCTATATCATAAAAATCCATAAAGCCCTCCTTACTAAAAATAGATGAGAAACCTCATCTATTTTACATCTATTCTATCAAATATTGCCATTCCTGATACTAAGAATGTTGGTGTTAGTATGAATGCAGGAATACATTTAATTGCGAATTCAGCCATTGTCATATGACTTGCATTTAAACTAGATAATGATTGAACAAAATTTAAGTATTTTACTGTATCTGGTACATTAACTAGGAATGATGATAATAAAAATAAGAATACTGATAATATAATAGGAACAACGATACCTAATGCAGTTTTATTTAATGCAACAGTGAAGAATGCACCCATTGCTACATATATAGAAATAAGTAAGATACCAAGTACAAGTGATAGGAAGAAATCAAGTATTAATTCTCCTGTTGCAGCACCTGATGTATCATATGGCAAGAATGCTATACTTAATAATGTCATAATTATTGTAGATATAATCATTAGTGATACTAATATAATAAAATGTGATAAGAAAAGTGATAAGAAAATATTTTTTCTTCTATTTCCTACAATTATTTTATTTCTTATATTACCATTTGTAAATTCTTTACCAATCATAATAGTTATTAATATTGTAACAACTATTCCAACATTTGTTATTAGGTTAAATGAAAGAGACATTGTATATGATCTAACAGGAATTGGAACATATGGTGCTTGTGAATATTCTTTGTTTATTACATCCATAGCATATAATAAAAATGGCATTAATAAGGCAAAGCCCACAACAATACACATTGAAATGATAACAAGCTTATCTGTTAACATTTTTTTCATGTCTGTTTTAAATAAATTATTCATGTTTTGGACCTCCTATAATCTTCATATAATAATCCTCAAGAGTTCCTTCTTTTGTATGAATACCAACAACTGATATTCCATCTAGAGATAATTTAGTTACGATTTGTGATACATCTATATCACTTGTTAAAATAGAAATAGAATCATCATAGAAATCTACATTTTCTTCGCCAACTACATCTTTAATAATTGTATATGCCTTAGCATTATCTGTAGTTTTAATTACAGTCTCGCTTCTGCATTCTTTTTCTATTTCTTCTTTTGTAGCTTCTTTAATTAATTTACCATGAGATATAAATCCAAATTTATCAGCAATTAATGATAATTCAGATAAGATATGAGATGAAATTAAAAAAGAAATACCTTTTTCATTTTTTAATCTTAAAATTAAATTTCTTAATTCAACGATACCTACAGGATCTAAACCATTGATAGGTTCATCAAGAATTAAAAATTGTGGATGACCAACTAAACATACGGCAATACCTAGTCTTTGGCGCATACCTAAAGAATAATTACCAGTTTTTTTGTTTACCTCAACATTTCCAAGACCAACGAAATTTAAGATATCATCAATTTCTTCTTGAGTCATTTTTTTACCCAATAATGATGCTTGATATTCTAAATTCTTTCTTGCGTTATAATGTGGCATAATGCTTGGTGCTTCAACAATGGCACCAACATTTTTTCTAGCATTTAATATTTCTGGTGAACTTGCTGCTACATCAAATAAATAATAATTTCCGCTATCAGGTCTAGATAGGCCGCTTACAACTCTAATTAATGTTGTTTTACCAGCACCATTTTCACCAACAAAGCCATATATTTCGCCTTTTTTTACAGCTAGTGTTACATTATCTAAAACTTTATGAGTTCCATAAGTTTTAGATATATTTTCTGCTCTTAATGCAAAATTATACTCCATTTTCTTCTCCCTCTTTTTTATCTTCATTTTCTAAAACATTATTTTCTATGTTTTCTTCTTTTAGCTTATTTTCTTTTTCTATCATTGCCTTATATTCAGCCTTAATATAGAAATATCCACATATTAATCCTAATATAAGGACGCCAAAAGCTGTGATTAAATCTAAATACCATTTATAGCCACATAAATTATGTACTAATACAACATATACAGCCATAGTGGCGGCGATATAACCAATTACTAATATTACATTTTTATATTGCTTTTTTAATATTTCTTTCATGAACAAATATAATCAAAAATTGATTATCCTCCCACTTAAAAGATTTAAACTCTCTAAAATTATACTTTATTTAAGGTTTATTTACAATTATTATTTGATTTCTTTTCATATAACGGAATAATTCTTTTTCTCCGTTTTTTATATAATAATTTAGTAAAAAGACGATTTTTTCTTTTGTATTTTCATGCATTGGTAAAAACTCGGCTTCTTTATTGAAATAATCTAGGACCATTTCAGGTTTGAAATTTCCTTTATTATATACCTTTGATGCGGCAATTCTATCACAAATACATTCTTTTACATATCTATCTGGCATATCTACAGGTTCTATATGAAATGTCTTCATATTTACATCTGTCCAATAATCTATATGATGCTTATTTCTTCCTTTATGATGTAACCAGGCACTACTATAGCCTTTATCTAATCTTTCATTATAATGAGGTGATTTTTTACCATCATAATATTTAATACCGCTTAGAAATTCAGTAAAACCATATTTTGATAAATCATGTAATAATCCTTGTTTTATTAATCCTGATTTAAAGCAATATATCATTACTTTATGTCTATGTTTAGTTATTGTAATAAAATGCTTTATTGGATGAATCATAATAAACCTCACAAAACATTAGTATTATATCACATTATTTACATTATAAAAAGAGACCTAAGTCTCTTTAAATTAGTTAATGATTTCTACTTTTTCTCCATAAATTGTTTTAAAATCATTTTTCATAGAAATGATATTAAATCCATAATCATTCCACATTTTTTGTCTTTTATTTGCTTCTTCAATTTTAGCATGATCTCTTATTGTATCATCTGCAACAAGCATATATGCTTTACTTTCATATTTGTTTTTAGTTGTAGTATATACATGCATGCTTATATCTCCACTTGAATTACCAAATGAAATAACTGGTTGTTTACCAATTTCTTTAGCTATTAATGCAACTTTATTCATTTTTAAATTTTTAATAACTAATTCATCAGTTCTTACTAATTCGTCAGTATTTAAAAATTGATAATCTAAGCCTGATTTTCCATTTTGTGATGTGCCTTCTAATTTAACATCCATTCCAATTACTTGGCTTTCAGGAATGTTTAAGGTATCACATACTAATGCTCTACATAAAAATCTATCAGAACCACTTACAACATAAGTCGTAAAATCATTTTGTTGTAGATATGTAACAACTTCAATCATTGGCTTATAAAATGCTTCTTTATATGTCATATTTTTAAAGCATTTAACATCTTTTTTCAAGAATTCTTTTGTATAATTTGTAAATTCATTAACAGTCATACCTGCATATGCCTTTGCTGCAGCATTAGCGTGAATTAAATCATAACCACTTATATTTGGTGTGGAATAAGTTTTTCCTGATTCTCTTATTTGCATTCCTACTTCTTTTAATTCTTCAGATGCATTGTATGTAGGGTCATCTAATACTCTATATTCAAGCATTAAATATTCTAAATATTCAGGGAATAATTCTCCATACAAGGTACCATCCATATCAAATACAGCAATTCTATCTTCTTTTGGTATGAATTTATTTGAACCTTCACTTGTAGTATCTGATACATATTGTTTTAAGCTATTTAATGAATCAGATTGATTCCATGCTTCAAATGTGAATTCTTTATTATTCTTTTGACTACAACTTATTGTTATAAATAATATAAAAACAAAAACAATCATAATTGTTAACTTCTTTATTTTATTCATATCATTTTTCTCCTTATTATTTTAAGATTTCGTCTTATTATATAACAAAATTTATTATTTTCAAGAAAACAATTTTCTTATTTTTTCTTTTATCTTTAGAAAAAAAGACTATGATTTTGTTTTAAATCATAGTCAAAATTCCATCTATTTCTTTAAGATATATGTATTAATCTTAGTGTCCATATCTGTATTTAGACCCTTAGTCCAGTTTATATCACCACTAGATATAGCTACATATACTTTCTTTGCATTAGTGAATTTTTTACCTGCTAAAAATTCTGAAATATATTCAGCATCTAATCCACCATTAACCGCAAATGTTGATCCTGTTTCTGTTTGAACAACAGAAATAACATTAAGCTTATCAACAGCAAGTGTACCGCTATAAGTTAATGTAAGTCCTGAAGTAATAGTCATTTCCTTTTGACTAACAACTGCTTCATTGCCATAATTAAATGTAACACCTAAATCATTATTCATAATATCTACTCTTATTTTGTTATCAGAGATAAATGATAAATATGAAGCTTCTTGTGATGGTGTTGGGTCAGTTATGTTGTTATTTGTTGTTGCCTCTGGTGTTGAATTGTTTGAACATGCTGCAAATGTAAATGTCATTGCACCTGCAAGTAATACTAAAGCTTTTTTTAATTTCATTATAAAAATCCTCCTCATTTTACTATATTTTATCAAATTAAGTGCAACAAATGTGCTACAAATAATTATAATTGATTAGTTTCTAAATAATTTTTTAAATCTTCCATTAATTCTTTATCATTTAAATTATAAAACAATTTGTCTAAGCATCCTATTATCATAGGATTTAAATCCATATCCAATTCAACACTTCTTGCATCACTTTTAAGTCCATAACATCTTTTATTATTAGAATAGGCAATACCAAGCTCTATACAAGCACCTTCATCTGGTACTCTACCATCTAATATTACAAATACAATATCAGCCTTTAATACCTCCTCCTTATCCTTATTAAATATTTTTATTATTTTTTCTTCCTCAGTTAAGCCCTCTAGCTCTGGAGCTAAAAAGCCATCTCGTTGAGGTAAGAAAACATTATAACCATAGCTTTCTATTAGATTTGTAATCTTTAAGTTATATTCTCTTTCCATTTGATTGAAAAGTGGAGCTGCAAAATATACATTCTTTCCTGTATAATCTTTAGCTTCTTTTGTTTCTTGATTGTTATTAATATCATTTTTATTATTACATGATGATAATATAGGAACAAAAGATAAAAATAATACAAAAATAAGAATAAATTTAATTCTTTTCATTACATTCCCCCTATTAAAATTTAATAATACGATTCTTATATCTTTATTATACATATAAATAAAAGAATTGGCAATTATTAAATAAATGGACTATAATAGTCCACTTAATTATAATGTATCATCCTTTAAGGCATCAGCTAATTTAATTTTAGATATTTTAATAGATTCAATTACATATACTATTAAAAAAGATATAGCACCTATTAAAAGAATTTCTAAATATAAATATGGGGCTACATAAAAATCTAAATAACCCTTCATTTTATATCTTAAGACAAAA
>CADBQV010000014.1 GCA_902796895.1 uncultured Erysipelotrichaceae bacterium
AATCTTATATTTTCATTCCATAGACCTGAAGTTACTCTTTCATTTTTTAGATCTAATAATATATTTGACTTGTAAAAAAAATAATAATTTAGTATAATTATTATACAAGGGAAGTCTATTAACAATTTATCTTTTACTCAAAGAATCAATATATTTTCTTTTTCTATGATTTTTATTTTTAACATTCCAATTTTAAAAAAATTATAGACTTCCTAAATTCATAGTTATCTATGAGTGGGCATATAAGAAATTATATGCCTTTTAATTTGCTATAAAACTTATTTGTTGTTATAATAAAATAAATGAAACTTTTATGGGAGGAAATATATGAAATTTTATAAAAAGAACGATATTATTTATACTTCATTAAATGGTAATTTAGATGAAGTAGCACTTGATGTTAATAACGTTGATGCATCATTTGAAAAGCATGTGCCTCATGTTTTAATTGAAGGTAATAAGGTAACTGTAAAAGTAGGAGAAGTAAATCATCCTATGGAGGATTTTCATTATATAGAATTTATAATGATTGAAACAAAAAACGGAATGCAATTTAAGAAATTGAATCCAGGTGATAAGCCTATGGCATGTTTTGATTTAGTTGATGATGAATTTATTAAAGCTTATGCATATTGCAATTTACATGGAATGTGGGAAAAATAATGGTAAGTGCAGATGTAGCTTTAAAATGGCTAAAGGAAGGTAATGATATTTATATCTCATCTGAAAAAAATCATAGAGGAGATATATCATTAGAAAAAAGATTACATACCCATCACCATGGTCAAAACCCATATGCAGTAATTGTTACATGCTCTGATTCAAGAGTTATACCAGAATCTATATTTATGAGCGGAATTGGCGATTTGTTTGTCATTAGACTTGCAGGTAATGTTGTCGCTGATTTTGGTTTAGGATCTGTTGAATATGCTGTTGAGCATTTAGGATGTAAATTAGTATTAGTTATGGGTCATTCGATGTGTGGTGCTATTCATGCAGCAATAGAAAATAAGCATAATAATTATTTATCAACTATTATAAATGAAATCCAAGCTGCAATTAAGGATGAAAAGGATTCTAATAAGGCAGCTAAATTAAATGTTATAAATACAATTAATAAAATAAAATCAAATGAAATAATCAAAGAATTTATTGAAAAAGAAGATGTAGTTGTAATGGGTTCAATTTACCATACTCATTCTGGTAAAGTAGAATTCTTTAAGTAGGAGTATTATGGAAAATATAGGAATATATAAAAAATTTAATAATATATTTATAAAGCATTATTATTTTATATATTTCTGGTTAATAATACTTTTAATTCTATTAACATTTATAAATATAAGATTAATGCCAATAAATCAGTGGGATGAAGCACGTCATGGTGTTAATGCTTATGAGATGATAAGAGAAAATAATTATATAGCTAATTATTATAATGGAAAATTAGATTATTGGAATTTAAAACCACCACTTAGCTATTACACAATAATACTTGGATATAAGCTATTTGGCTTTAATGAGCTTGGCTTAAGATTCTTTTCTGCCATATCTTATATATTAACTGCGATAATTATTTCTCTATTTTTAAAAAATAAAAAAGATGGATCAGAAAAAGCATCACTTTTATCACTACTTTTTATGTCATCACTAAGCTATTTGTTTTTCTTACATGCAGCAAGAACAGGTGATGCAGATGGCATATTCTTATTATTTTTTACAATAGGATTAATATCTTTAATTAAAACAGAAGATAATGAAAGATATTTATATATAACAGGATTAATGTTTTCATTTATGTTTTTAACTAAAAGCTTTCATTCTTTATTTTTTATACCTGTTGTATTTTTCTATTTGTTATTTACAAAAGGATTTATAAGAATTAAATGGTATCGTATATTATTATTTTTAATAATATCAGCTATACCTATATTAATATGGGCATTATTTAGATATAGATTTGATGGATTTGAATTCTTTAAATTAATGTTTGAATATGACCTATTAAATAGAAGCTCAAATTCTATTGAAGGTCATAATGAAATATTTATATTTTATTTATTAATATTACTTGCATCAGCACCTGGTCTTTTAATATTTTTAACATTATATATAATTAAAAAGTTCAAATTAAAAGAAAAAGTAAATTATGAAATAAGAGCATATTTAATAACATTCTTTATAATATTTATAATGTATACAATAGCTAAATCTAAGCTTGTATGGTATATATATCCTGCATTTATTCCTTTAGTAATGATATCAAGCATTGTATATTCTAAATTAGATATAAATAATGTATTTATTAAATTAAAAAAATTCGCATTTATAATTACCATAATAGAAGTAGTTATAAGCTTAATATATGTATCTATAATATGTATGCATTTTGATTTTATCGCACTAAATAAATATAATTGTGCCCAATCATTTATTGAAAAAATAGAATATAAGGATATAGATTTATATATTGAATATGATAACCAAAATACATTTAGACAAGATGACTTATTAAAGGCAGAATTATATTTAAATGCATTTTGTCATGATGGTGGTTATGAAGAATTTATAAATGATGATAATAGCTATTTAATAATTAACAAAAAAATAATATCTAAAATTGATATTTCAAGTTATAAAATATTATTTGAAAATAATGATTATTGTTTAATATATAATGAATAAAGAATAAATGGTGGAGACAACATTTATTTTTTATATATTTAATTGATAAAAAATGTATAAAAATATTGTTTTATTTTTATAATTTATTGAATTTGTATAAACAATAAAGTATAATTTTTATAGACGAAAG
>CADBQV010000015.1 GCA_902796895.1 uncultured Erysipelotrichaceae bacterium
ACACCAATTACATTTTCTTTTCCTAATGCTTTAACTAAAAGTGCTGCACATACAGATGAATCTGCCCCACCAGATATACCTATAATTGCCTTACAGCCTTTTCCGTTTTGATTAAAGTATTCTCTAATCCAACTTACAACCTTATCACTTTCCATATTTCACCTCTAAATTACATAAAAATTATATCACTTATTAATAAAAATAACATAATTATTTTTTATTATTAAAATCCTTTAATTCTTTTTTTAATTGATATGGGCTATTTATTATTTTTTTATTTAACCAATGCTTTGGCATTAATTCTATATATTCTTTATAATTAAATCTTTCATCCATTAATATACATACGCCTCTATCATTATAATCTCTTATTACTCTACCTACTGCCTGAATAACTTTAGTAAAGCCTGGATATGTATATGCATAATTAAATCCTTCATTATATATATCATCAAAATAATCTCTAAGTAAATTATTTTCATCACAAACTAAAGGTAAGCCAACACCTACAATTATTACACCAGATAAGGCATCACCAATATAATCTATTCCCTCACTAAAGATGCCGCCCATCACAAAGAATCCTACTTTAGTATTTGTTGTTGTCTTAAATTTATTTATAATATCATTTTTCTCTTTTTCAGTTAAATTATTATTTTGAACAATTATTTCATAATCATTATCTACTATTGTTTCTAAAACCATATTCATATACTGATATGATGGGAAAAAGACGATATAATTACCTTCCTTTGATTTTGTTAATATTTCTATTGTTTCTATTATTGTATCAATAGATTCAACTCTATTTTTATATTTTGTAGATACATTATTATTAATAATTATATCTAAATTAGAAGGATCAAATGGTGATTTTAATTCTAAATATTTTCCTTCTCCTTTTGTTATTAAATTCATATGATATGTTATTGGATATAATGTAGCTGAAAAGAATTCTATTCCAAATACAGATTCATTTATTATATCTAATATATATTTTGATGCGTCTAAGCAATAATAATTAATATATATTTCATCATTATATAATTTTATAATCATTCTATGTGTATCAGAAAATAATTCAGATATAGTTAAAAAATCCATTATTTTAAAATATGATTCTAATATTAAATCTTTATCTTTTATTTTCTTATTTTCTTCAAATATTTGATCACATTTTTTAAATATTTGACGTAAGTAAACATTTAAATCATTATTCATAAAATTCTCAAATATTGTTGTTTTTTCTGTTATTAATTCTCTATATGAATCTAATATTTCTAAAACCTTATTTGAGTCATTTCTAATTGATGGCTTATAACCATTTAATTTAGCTCTAAGTAATCTTATATCTGCCTCACTAATTTCTGCTGAATACATTTCTTTAGATCTAGATATTAGATTATGTGCTTCATCTACTAATATTTTTGGCTTGTAGCTATCATCTTTAAAATATCTAATTAACTGAGCTCTTGGATCAAAAGCATAATTATAATCAGCTATTATAACATCACAAAAATATGATAAATATAAGCTAAATTCAAAAGCACACATTTTATATTTATTAGCTATTTTAAGTATTAATTCACTATCAAATATATCATTATTTTTAAATATTTCTTCTGTTGCTATTCTAAGTTTATCGAAGTATCCTTTCGCAAATTCACATTCATCTGGATTACAATGACTCATCTTACTATTACATATTTTTTTCTTTGCGGTTATATCGATAGTCTTTATTTTAAGTCCTTTTTTAGAAAGTAATTTAATAGCGTCTAGTGGTGCGTTTTTACCACTACCTTTAGCTGTTAAATAAAATAATTTATCATCATTTTCTAATGTTTTTAAGGCACTAAATAATGTTGCCATAGTTTTTCCGATTCCAGTTGGGGCAATAGAATATAATATTTCATTATTTTTAAGTGCCATAAATGTTGCACGCATTAAATCTCTTTGTCCTGGTCTTTCTTTTTCAAATGGAAATTTAATTGATGATAATGTTTCTTCTTTTTTTATTTTTGAATCATCTAATTCTTTAATCCACATTGCATATGCTTCAAATGTATCAAAGAAAAATGTTTCTAGTTCATCTATATTTAAAATCATATCAAATGATTTTTCTTCTAAATCTATTACACTTATATATGTTAATCTTAATCTAATATTTTCTATATTATTATTTATTGCATATAAATATCCATATAATTTTAATTGAGCTAAATGCTCTTTATGATAATCTAGTGTTATTGTATCTAAATCTTGTATTGTAGATTTAATTTCTTCAATTATATATTCACCGTTATCATACAATAAGCCGTCTATATATCCATCAACTATATATTCCTTATCTAAATATTTAATTTCTTTTTTTATATAATATTCACTAAAAGATTTTTCATTATATGCTTGTTGATGTATTTCATGGATTTTAGTTCCTTGTTCTAAATCGTGAAAAGTAAAATATTCAGTTGTTAAATCTCCTGATTGATATATAAAATATGCTAAATCACGAATTCCTATTCTATCCATAATTATTTCCTCATATACATATAATAATATAATTTATTATATTTTTCAAAACTTATTAAAAAAGACCTCACAAATGTGAGATCAATTATTTCAAAACTTATTTATACAACCATTTTTTAATTAGTAATATTTTTTTCTAATATATCTTACTATAAAGAATATTATTACTCCAAGTACTAATGCGATTATTAATACAAATATTATATGAAGTGGTAAATCTTCTTCATAGTGGCTACTACTTAATTGACAGCTAGATAGACCTATAGAAGCTACAAATATGAATAAGAATAGGAATAATGCTTTAAGCTTCTTCATTTACTTTTACTTCTTCTTGTGTTTGTTCTATATTTGTTTCTTCTTTTAATTCTGCATCTTCGTCTTCTTTATCAACTATTGTAATAGTAGCAATTGCGTTGTTGTCTTTTAATTTAACTAAAATAACACCTTGAGTATTTCTTCCTGATGTTGTTATTTGATCTGTATGCATTCTAATAACAATACCTTTGTTTGTTGTTATTAATAAATCCTTATTATCATCAACTACATCTAATGTTACAAGTGAACCATTTTTATCAGTTACATTTACTGTCTTAACACCAGATCCACCTCTATTTTGTAATCTATATGTGCTAACATTTGTTTTCTTACCATAACCATTAGCTGTAACAACTAAAATCTTTTCCTCAAGTTCGATATCCTCATCACTATCTTCTTGGTGATTAACTGCACATGCACCTACAATTGTAGCTCCATCAGGAAGTAACATACCACGTACACCTGCGCCTGTTCTACCAATACATCTTACTTGAGATTCTTCAAATTTAATTGCTTTACCATTAGATGAACCAAGGATAATATCTTTAGCTCCATCTGTTACAAATACTTTAAATACTTCATCATTTTCATCAAGTCCTATTGCGATAATACCTGATGTTCTAATATTCTTAAAGTCTGATAATTTAGTTCTTTTTACTGTACCTAATTTAGTAACAAAGAATAAATATTTATTTTCATCTGATAATGAATCAACTGTAGCGATTGCTTGAAGCTTTTCACCCTCTTGGAATTCAAATACATTAACAAGTGGTGTTCCTTTTGATATTCTTGTTGCTTCAGGTATTAAATATGTTTTTTGAGCATATACTCTACCTAAATTAGTGAAGAATAGTAAATAATCATGGCTAAATGCGCCAAGCATCATACTTACATCATCATCTGAATGAGTCTTCATTCCTGATATACCTGTTCCACCTCTGTTT
The DNA here is from genome assembly GCA_902796895.1 of uncultured Erysipelotrichaceae bacterium. GTDB lineage: Bacteria > Bacillota_I > Bacilli_A > Acholeplasmatales > Anaeroplasmataceae > Anaeroplasma. The sequence continues at coordinate 3,789 of CADBQV010000015.1, forward strand.
TGTGAATGGTATTCAGCTTGCTTCATTCTTTTTACATAACCTTTATTAGTAACTGTAACAATTACATTTTCTCTTGTGATTAAATCCTCATTTGAAATATCAATTTCAGTATTAAGACAAATTTCACTCTTTCTATCATCATTAAATTTATCTTTAATTTCTAACATTTCTGCAATTAATATTTCATTTTTCTTGTTGTTATCAGCAAGTATTTCTCTAAAATAATCTACTTCCTTTAATAACATTTCTCTTTCTTCAACAAGCTTATTGTAATTCATTCCTGATAATCTTTGTAATCTCATATCAAGGATAGCTTGAGCTTGTACGTCAGATAAATTAAATCTTTCAATTAATTTGTCTTTTTCAGTACCATCTTTAGTATTTCTAATTAAATGAATAACCTCATCAATATTATCATGAGCTATTAATAAGCCCTCTAATATATGAATTCTATCTAAATCCTTTTGTAAATCAAATTCAGTTCTTCTAGTTATTACATTAATTTGATGCTTAATATAAACATCTAAGGCATCATGTAGTGTAATAGATACAGGTCTATTATCAACTAAGCATACCATATTCATACCATAAGATGATTGAAGTTGAGTATATTTATATAACATATTTAAAATAACTTCAGGATTTACATCTCTTCTTAATTCAATAACAATTCTTAAGCCTGCCATTGAAGATTCATCTCTTAAATCTGTAATACCATCAATTATTTTATCTTTAGCTACTTGAGCAATACGCTCCATTATTCTTTGCTTGTTAATACCATATGGAATTTCTGTTACTACTATTTCATATTTACCATTATCAAGCTCATCAATATGTGCTTTACTTCTTATAATTATTGAACCATTACCTGTTGTATATGCACTATGAAGTCCATCACGACCTAAAATCATACCACCTGTTGGGAAGTCAGGTCCTTTAATGTATTGCATTAAATCCTCTGAAGTTAATTCAGGGTTTCTTATTAATGCTACACATCCATCAATAACCTCACCTAAATTATGTGGTGGAATGTTTGTTGCCATACCTACTGCAATACCTGTTGTACCATTAACTAATAAATTAGGTATTCTTGCAGGAAGTAATGTTGGTTCAATTTCAGTTGCATCATAGTTTTCAACAAAATCTACAGTATTTTTATCAATATCTCTTAGCATTTCCATGGCGATTTTTGACATTCTTGCTTCTGTATAACGCATTGCTGCTGCACCATCACCATCGATATTACCAAAGTTACCATGTCCATCTACAAGTGGATATCTATATGAGAAATCTTGGGCCATACGAACCATTGCTTCATAAATAGATGAATCTCCATGTGGATGGTATTTACCCATTACATCGCCGACTATTCTTGCTGATTTTTTATGTTGAATGTTAGAAAATACTTTTAATTCATTCATACCATATAAAATTCTTCTTTGAACTGGCTTTAAGCCATCTCTTGCATCAGGAAGAGCACGGGCTATAATAACTGACATCGCATAATTTAGAAATGATGTCTTCATTTTAGTGTTTACATCTAATTGTTCAACACTTTCTTCTTTTCTTTCTTCTAGAGCTTTTTCAAACTCTAAATCTTTTTCATTTTGAGCCATGTTATCCTCCTAAATATCAAGATTATCAGCAAAATGGGCATTTGCTTGAATATATTCTTTACGAGGCTCTACCTCTTCTCCCATTAACATTTCAAATGTTTCATCTGCAATAATTGCATCCTCTAAATGTACTTGAACAAGTGTTCTATATTTAGGATCCATTGTAGTTTCCCATAATTGTTGAGGGTCCATTTCACCTAGACCTTTATATCTTTGTACATCATATTTTTTATTTGCATATTTTGTCTTCTTTAATGTCTCTAAGTCATCATCACTATAAACATAATCTAATTGCTTAGCATATTGAATACGATATAGTGGAGGTTTAGCAACATAAATATATCCTGCTTCAATTAAGCCTCTCATAAATCTATAGAAGAATGTTAAAAGTAAAATACAAATATGCTCACCATCGACATCGGCATCGGTCATGATTACAATTTTATGATATCTTGCCTTTGTAATATCAAATTCTTCACCAATACCTGTACCGATTGCTTGAATCATTGATAATATTTCGTTATTTTCAAGCGCTCTTGTTAATTGTACCTTTTGAACATTTAAAACCTTACCACGTAAAGGAAGTATAGCTTGATAATTTGAATTTCTACCAGATTTTGCAGAACCACCGGCAGAATCACCCTCTACTAAATACATTTCTGATTTAGAAGGATCTTTACATCTACAATCTGATAATTTAGAATTTAGCATTAATGAATCAAGTGGAGATTTTCTTCTTGTTGCTTCTCTTGCCTTTCTTGCGGCAATTCTTGCACGAGAAGAAAGTAGACATTTTTCAATAATAGTTTTTGCATCATTAGGATTTTCTGCTAAGAATCTTTCTAATGTTTCACCAAATGCTTTAGAAACTAAAGCTCTTACCTCAGGGTTACCTAATTTAGCTTTTGTTTGACCTTCAAATTCTGGATTAGGATGCTTAATAGAAATAATAGCTACTAAGCCTTCAAGTGTATCTTCTCTTGTTAATTCCTCATCCTTCTTTAAAAGTTTATTATCTTCTGCATATTTTTTAAGTACTCTTGCAAGTGCCATCTTAAAGCCTTCTTCATGATGACCACCTTCATGAGTATTAACATTATTAACAAATGAATAAATTGTTGAATTATAGCTATCATTATATTGAGTTGCTACTTCAATAATTACATCTCTTTTAACTTCTTCACCTTCACTATTTAATTCTTTATATGTACCAATTGAATTAGTATAAATAATTTGTTTATTTAATACATTTTTAGTTCCAGTTAAGAAGCTAACATATTCTTTAACACCACCATCATAATGATATGTATTAGAAATGATATTATTTTCATCTCTTCTATCATTAACAGTAATTGTTAAAATACTATTTAAAAATGCAGTTTCTTGCATTCTTTTTCTTATTATTTCATAATCAAATACTAAAGTTTCATGGAACATTTCATAGTCTGGCTTAAATGTTACAATAGTTCCTGTATGATCTGATGTATCATGCTCAACTAAATCACCAACTACCTTACCACGCTCGAATTTTTCTGTATATTGCTTACCATTTCTTAAAACAGTAACCTCTAGCCATTCAGATAAGGCATTAACAACTGATGCACCTACACCATGTAGGCCACCTGATACCTTATATGCACCATCACCAAATTTACCACCGGCATGAAGTACTGTAAAAATAGCTTCCATCGCTGGTCTTTTTGTCTCAGGATGTAGATCAATTGGCATACCACGTCCAT
>CADBQV010000016.1 GCA_902796895.1 uncultured Erysipelotrichaceae bacterium
ATAAAACATTCTTTAATACTTCATCTTTTTTCATATTAATATTTTCCTCCTCGTATAATAATAGTCAGAATATATTAATTTTTTTTTTAAAAATATTAAAAAAAATAAAAAACATCCAAAATGTTAGACAAAATGGATGTTTATTTTCTTATAGCTATTCTTTCACCTAAATAAACTCTTGTTTCATTTCCTGATTTAGAGTTATTTAATATATCTAAATCTATATAAATAATATCTTTAATTAATAAAACAATAGTTGAACCACCAAATTCAAAATAGCCTTTTTCTTCGCCTTTTGTAAATTCATATTCTTCATGATGATTTTTTATTTTTCCTACCATCATGGCACCAACTTCACACATTATTACATCTCCAAAATTGTTTGTATGTAATATTGTATATTCTCTTGAATTAGTTTTATAAAAATTATATCTTTCTAAAGCTATTTGATTTACTGTATGAAAAATACCTTTAATATGAATATTTTTTTCTTTTTTACCACTATCGATATATGAATATCTATGATAATCTGATACATCTAATCTAAATACAAATGCATAACCATTTAAATATTCTTTAGCAAGTGATTCATCATTTAATAAATCAGATACTTTATAATATGAATCTTTAATATTAAAAATACTATCTTCATTTATTTTATATACTGTTAGTCTTGAATCACATGGACTTATTAATATATTTTGATCCATATTAATTGTTCTTTTACCATCTTTAATTTTTCTTGTAAAAAAATCATTATATGAATTAATATTATCTAATATATAATCATCGGGATTAATATTTGCAGATTTTATAAATTTAGGTATTCTTTTTTTACTTAATCTTGTTGATAAAAACCAACCCATAAATTTTGTAAAAAAAGGTCTAGTTAATATTTTTAATATAATTCTTCCAAAGAAATTACGATATAAAAATTTTTGACTACCGCTAGGACATACATCTTCTATCCTACCATCTCTATATACTAATTTCATTATTTTACTCTATTTATAATAAATAATGTTATTAATGTAACAGCTATAGCAGTACCTACAATCGCAAGTATTATTGTAGCTATTTTATTAGGCTTAGGTATTTTAACCTTTAATATAAAGCAAATGCCAAGCACACCAAGTAAAATAGCATAGAAAATATAATAATTTTCTTTAAATACTTCAATTAACAAATAAAGTGCAGGTACAATTAAAGATGACATTGTAATAGGCATACCATAATAGCAGTGCTCTACTTTAGTTCCATCATCATATTCATAAAATTGATTTAATTCACGAACGTTAAAATATGCAAGTCTAATTAATCCTGCTAAAATGAAGAATGCAAATAGTGGTATAAACCATGGGCTATGCATACCAACACTATATCCGATACATGCAGGTAATACTCCAAAGCATATTACATCATTTAATGAATCGATTTGAATACCGAAATTCTTTTCATTGTGTGTTCTATCTTTTTTAGTTCTTGCAACCTTACCATCAAATAAGTCAAATAATCCTGCAGTTAAAAGACAAATAACTGCGGCATCTGAATTACCTGTTAGTGAAAAATAAATACCTGTTGCGCCTGTAATTAAAGATAAGTATGTAAGTATTACTGTGTAATTATAATATCCTATCATATTGACTTCTCCTTTTATGAATAAATGTTACTCTGATATGTCTTATTAACCATATAATCATTGTAACAATTACTGGAATATAGAATGCTGCTGCTCTTGTTAATAAAAGCGCTGGTCCTACTAAATCTAGTGTTCCTACAACATATATTATACCAAAAATAGATTGATATAAAACCTCAGATATACCAATTCCACCAGGAAGTGGAAGTGAATCAACTGAAAGAGCGATTATTACTTGTACTGCAAGTAGATGCATGAAATTGAAATTATCAATTTCTGGATATGCTCTACTAAATGCTATAAATACTAAATAACCGATAGCGAATAAGCTTACTCTTTGAATTAAATTAGCAGTTAATGCTAATAAAAAATGCTTTTTATGATATTTTATTAATTTAGCACCTTTTTCATAATCGTTCATTTTCTCTCTAAATGTTCTCATTGTCTTTAGAGGATCTTTAACAATATGAAATCTATATAATATCATTATTATTCTTTTACCAGCTGCTTCTATCCATTTTCTTTTAAATGCACCTAAAAAGCACATTATAACTAAAAATAAATTTATAGCAAAGCCTACAAAGAAAAGTATTGTAACTAATACTGAATTAAATACATATTGAGGACAAACTATAACTGATACTACAGATAATGACATCAATATTATTTTAAACATTGCTGTATTAATTAATAAAACAAGTGATGATTCAGCAACAGGTAATCTATCCTTAGCCATATAATATAAAACCATTGGCTGACCACCTGTAGCACTAGGTGTTACTGCACAGAAAAAATAATCTACTGCAGAATAAACGAAGTTATCCTTAACACTTACATTAAAGCCAAGTGCGTGTAGAATTACTTTCATTGCTAAACCTTCAAATAGTATATAGATAAATACTAAAGGAATAGCTAGTAATATCCAAAAGATGTTTACTTCACCTAAGGCAGACATAACATCATTAAAATTATACTGATTTACTAAATATATAATTGTAACGACAATTAATATAAGCATAAATAATATACTTAATATATATTTTGTCTTTTTTGGTTTTTTAACTTCAGTATTTTCCATATTTCTCCTACTTTTTACCAATAAATAATACCACAAGATATTAAAAAAAACAACATTGCTATAAAAACGAAAGCCCCCTTTTGTAACAAAAGGGGTTTTTATTATACAATTGTTCTTTTAAAGAAAGCACCAATAATTCTTTTTACTGGGCTTATTATTATAAATGCATTCTTATCTACTTCTTTTATTGCTCTTTTAGTACGATATAATTCATAAGATGAAATAATCATGAATACATCAGATTTCATTTCTTTTGTAAATCCACCTTCAACATTCAAGACTGTACATCCTCTATTAACTTCTTTTAATAATGAAGATATAACTTCTTCTTTTTTAGTTGTAACTATATCAATTCTTAAGAAATTATATGCAGTATGTATTTTATCAATTGTTATACTACAAATAATAATAAAGATGAATGTTAAGAATGTAGCACGAATATCGTGTTCTATTAAACCATTTATAATGGCAAGTATAATGTTAATAATTAATTGAACTACTCCTGTTGAATATCCATATTTAAAGTTTACGACTTGGCTTATTATATCTACACCACCTGTAGATGTACCATATCTTAGGGCTACACCAATAGAAAATCCACAGAATAGTCCAGCAAGTATTGTTAAAAATAATCTAGTACCCATTGATGTTAATTCTACATCAGGAACCATATTAGTAAGCATTTCTTCTCCATTAAAGAAACCAAACATAGTAATTGATTGAACTAAAATAGAGATGATAGTAAATGCTATAAATCTATGGCTTACATTTTTAAATCCAATGATTAATAGTGGAATATTAAATATTAACACATATAAACCAATAGATGTAAAAAATGATGGGATATTAGGGTTAATTAACAATAATGTTTTAGATAAAATTTGTGATGTAGCACTTAAGCCTACAGATATAACGTGGGCTGGTTCTAGTAATATAACAACTGAAAGTGAATATAATATAGATGATAAAATTACGATTAAACCACGTATTAAATCATTTATAATTCTTGCTTTAACTGTGTTGTTATTATTACTAAGATTTAATTCTTCTAGCATATTATCTTATAATATCTCCTGGCTTACAAGATTCAATATTTACTAATTCTAAATATGAATCTTTATCATCAGAACCACATAATAACATACCATGTGATTCTTCACCACGAAGCTTAATAGCTTTTAGGTTTTTAACTACAATTACTTTTTTACCAACTAATTCTTCAGGCTTATAGAATTTAGCTATGCCTGATACAATTTGTCTAACTTCAGAACCAATATTAATTTTAAATACTAAAAGCTTATCAGCCTTAGGGTGCTTTTTAGCTTCTAATATTTCACCTACAACTAAATTAATTTTCTCAAAATCTTCAATTGAAATTTCTTCAACCTTTTCTTCTAAAGCTTTGGCTTTTTCTTCTTCCTTTTTAGCTTCCTTTGCTAAAACAACATCCATAACATCCTTATTAACATCTAATCTCTTAAATAAAATTTCACAAGGTTCTACATTATATGATTTAACCATACCAAATTCTAAATCCTTAAATTGAGTTAAATCAGTTCCTAATGCCTTATAAACCTTAACTGCTGTTTCAGGTAAAGCTGGTTCTAATAAAATTGTACCTAATCTAATTGCTTCTAATAAATTATATAATACATTTTTTAATGTATTTTTCTTTGTTTCATCTTTAATTAAAACCCAAGGTGCTGTTTCATCAATATATTTATTTGCAGCTCTTAAAGCTTTCATTGCTTCTTCTAAGCCATCAGCAACCTTATAATTATCCATTGATTCTTTATATTTAACAATTGATGCTTTAAATGTATTAATTAAAATATCATCAAATTCTGTTTTATCAGCTGCAATAATAGCTTCATTGCCAAAATATTTTTTTACCATGGCGATTGTTCTTGAAACTAAATTACCATATGTATTAGCTAAATCCGAATTTGTTCTTTCACAAACTAATTCATATGTTAAATTTCCATCAGCAGCAAAAGGTATTTCATGTAAAACATAATATCTTACTGCATCAACACCAAAAATGCTTGTTAATTCATCAGCATAAATTACATTTCCTTTAGATTTACTCATCTTATTATGATTCATTAAAATCCAAGGATGTCCAAATACCTTCTTAGGAAGAGGAATATCTAAGCTCATTAACATAATTGGCCAATAAATAGTATGGAATCTTAAAATATCTTTACCAATTAGATGAACATCAGCTGGCCAATATTTATTAAATAGTTCACCATGATTTCCATCATCATGATAACCAATACCAGTTACATAATTTAATAAAGCATCAATCCAAACATAAATAACATGTTTAGGATCAGAAGGAACCTTTATACCCCAAGTAAATGATGTTCTTGAAACACATAAATCAGGAATAGGGTTCTTTAAGAAATTATTAATCATTTCATTCTTTCTTGATTCAGGTTGAATGAAATCAGGGTTTTGTTCAATATACTTTAATAATTGTGGTCTATATTTTTCTAATCTTAAGAAATAACATTCTTCACTGTTTTTAGTAACTTTAGCACCACATTCAGGACAGCATCCATCAACCAAATCTTTTTCTGTGTAATATGTTTCACAATCTACACAGTAATATCCCTCATATTTACCTTTATAAATATCACCTTTTTTAAGCATACGCTCAAATGCTTTAGCAACTTCTTGTTCATGATAAGAATCAGTTGTACGAATAAAGTGATCAAAATTTACATTCATTAATTTATATGTATCCTTTAATTCCTGTGAAACATGATCAACATGTTCTTTAGGAGTAATACCCATTTTTTCAGCTTTTTGTTGGATTTTTAAACCATGTTCATCAGTTCCTGTTTGGAAATATGTGTCAAATCCATCCTTTTTCTTATATCTTACGATACTATCAGCAAGTATTGCTTCATAGACATTACCAATATGTGGTTTAGATGAAGTATATGCAATTGCTGTTGTTAAATAAAATTTCTTTTTCTCCATCTTAAAGCCCTCCTTTAAAATACGCTAATAAATTATAACAAAAATAAATAAAATAATCAATCACGATTAAATTAGAATAATTTAAATATATAAAAATGGTGATAAGTTAATATCACCAAATTTAATATAATTAAAATTTTCTGTCTTTAATTTCTAATTTAGATAATAATTCATCCATTTTTTCTTTGAATTCTTCTGTTTTATCTATATTAGAATTTAATTCATGTAATATGCCATTATCTTTATATAATTCGATTGTATAATAGCCTTGGCATGTACCATTTTTTATTGCCATATAGAATGGAACATGAATTTTAGGAATTAGTGTATCTTTTACTAATTCTTTTGATTTAAAACCACTTTTTTCTACTATTGCATAATATTTTAGTTTGATTTCTAATGATTTACAATCTCTTAAATCTTCTTTTTCTCCATATACATTTATAAATACAGGATCATAATTATATATTGTATCTATATTATGCTTTTTTGCTATATCCTTAACTAAATTAAGGACATCACTACAATTATTACACCACTCGCCACCAATATATACTAATCCAGTGTCAAGTGAATCAAACATATGAATAAGTTCACTATATTCTATCTTTTTTATAGCAACTTCCATATTTTTTCACCTCAATTTATTATTCTTATAGTCTATATATTCCTTATATAATTCTTTTTTATCTACGTTTAGCATTTTAGCTGTTTCTTTAATTGCATCATTAGGCTTATATCCTAGAGAAATGAATTCATCAATTTGAACGAATTTATTAGTGATTATAGATTTTTCTTCATATCCTGATACAATTAAAACCATTTCACCTTTTAATGATTCTAATTTTAATAATTCACTAATATTGCCTCTTATATATTCTTCAAATGTTTTTGTTAATTCTCTTGCGATACATATATATCTATCCCCAAGGATTTCAAGCATATTATTTAATGTGTCAAAAATACGATGTGGTGCCTCATAGAATATTAATGTATGCTTAATATATTTTAAATCATTCAATTCTTCTTTTCTTTTAGATTCTTTAGAGTCTAAAAAGCCATAAAATGTATATGGCATAGCAACTAAGCCTGATGAAATTAAAGCACTAATGCCTGCAGAAGCTCCTGGAATTGTAGATACTGCAATATTATTATCTATCGCATCTTTCACAAGCTTAAAGCCTGGATCAGATATTATAGGTAATCCGGCATCAGATATAATAGCTATTTTCATACCATTTTTTAATTCTTCAATAATTTTAGATGTCTTTTCTTGAGAAAATTCATGGTATGATTCATAAATAGTTTTTATATCATAATGATCAAACAAGATTTTAGAATTTCTAGTATCTTCCGCATATATTTTATCTACAGATTTTAAAGTTTCAATAGCTCTAAATGACATATCCTTTAAATTGCCAATTGGGGTAGCGACTAAATAAAGGATTGCCTTATCTGTATCATAGCTTCTTATTCTCATATTAGTTCTTTAAAATTCTTATAGTCTTTTCTTTTAAATCACGTTCAGCATAAACAATAGATATTAATTCTCTTCTCTTTTCAGCAGAAATATCGAATGCTTTTTGAATCTTTTCTAGGAATAATAATTCACTTGTATTATATAAATCATCTTCCATTGAAATCATAACTAAATTTAAATATACGACATTTTTAACAACTTGATTTGAATCTTGGAAGAATTTAATTGTATTTTCAGATGTATCTGTTAATCTAAATGTATATTCATCCTTAATTGCTTCAAGCTCTGCCATCATTTTATGTAAAATTCTTTTTTCTACATCTGTTGGCTCACCATCGATATCAACCATATAAATGGCTAAATCAATGAATTTTAGCATTTCCTTTTTGTTTAATAAACTTAAAAACATATCCCTCACTCCTCATAATTATATATTTTTAATACTTCTTCAGTCCATTTACCATCTTCTTTATAGACATATAGTGGACTTAATATTCTCAAATTACCATCAAGACCATCCTTGATACCTTCAATTAATATGTTGTTACATTCACTATTAATTTTAGGA
>CADBQV010000017.1 GCA_902796895.1 uncultured Erysipelotrichaceae bacterium
ATTTTCTAATTTTAATTTTTCATATACTACCTTATACCATTCTAAAGCATTTATTTGTTGAAGTGAGTCAATTTGATTAGCACCTAAAAAGTCATCTGTCCATTCGTTAGCAGAAGTACCTCTAAATGCTACTATAGCCTCATTTAATTTATCATTTATAAAGACAACAGATATACCTCCACCACCACCAAATGCTTGATCTAGGTGAGGTTCTACAATTTTAGTTTCTAATAATCTTTTATTATTTTTAATTGCTTTAATTATATTTTTCCAATCAAATCCTGTTATATAGCTTGAATATTCAGCATCATCAATAATCATATCCATATCAATTTTAGCCATATAATCATCAATTGTTAAATTAGCTTGATTTAATATTGATTCAAATGGATTTTCATCAATCATATATGTTAAATTCTCAAGTAATAATAATTCATCTACCTTAAAATACATAATAATACCTCTAATTTGATTCTATTTCTTCAATTAATGCTTGATATACTAATCTTAAATTTTCATTTTCAGCTCTTAAATTTCTAATTAAATTTATATTCATTAGCTTTAAAAGTGAAATACCAGCCTTTGGATAATTAGTGCAATATAAATTAAATGCATCACTATCCATCTTGAGTGTCATACAATTAGTTTTGGCTAAAACAGTTGCTGATCTTTTATCATTATCAATTAATGCCATTTCACCAAATACACAGTGCATTTTATCATCAAGTGTTGCACAAACAAATTTATCACCATAAATTGTTGTTTTAATAACATCAACTGTACCAGATATTAATAAATACATTTCTTTATCAATATCATTTTCTGTAATAATATTCATTCCTTTTTCAAATTCCTCTTTGATAAGTAAATTTGATAAGGCAGTTAATTCATTATCATCTAATTGTGATAGAAGAGGAAAGTCCTTTAATGCTTTTATTATTTCCATTATTTTTCCCTCCCTATTACAATTGCTCCCATATTTTTCCCTAATTTGAAATCATCATCAGGATTTAATATTGGTAAGTTTGTCTCCATTGTTTTAACATTTTTAAGCTTTTGGATTATTTCACCATAGTTTGTTGATTTTTGAGCTTCAGTTAATATTTGATGCTTAAGCTCTTTTTCAACACCCATATTTTCTAATATGCCAATAACTAATGTGTTTTTTTCTTTTTTATAATAATTGAAAAGTTCAATATAATCCTTTCCAAACCATTTTTCTGTTAAAGGATATATTTGTACACTCATTCCATCACCATTATCTAAAAATGATGACATTACCTTAGACATGCCAGAATAATTAGTGGAAGTAGATAAGATATATCTTGTATATTCTTCAGTATAAATAACCTCAGCTACATTTTGAGCTTCAATATATTTTTTATATCTTTCAGTTTTAACCTCAGTACAAATATGACATTTAGAATTCATATTTCTAATCATAAGTGCTGTAACAAATACTCGTGAGTCAATTAATTCGGCATCTAAATTATCATGGTTTTCACCCATAATTAAAACCTTAGATGCATTTTTAATATTGGCATTTAATAATGTTTGTTCAAAAGTATAATCACCCTTTAAAACATTTATACCAAGTAGGTTTTGATCATCTTTAATTGTTTTAATTATTTCATCATCAACATTTGTAATTAAAACAATATCTTCAGTTTTTAAATTTTTATTTTTTCTTAAAATATCTAATATTAAAATTTTAATATCATTTTTCCATCCACAAATGACAATGTGATTCTTTAATGTTTGCATTTTCTTTAATTCCTTTCTTGTCGAGTTTAATTTGTTTTCAACAAACGCAGAAGAAATATAACCTGTGATTGCTGATAGACCAAACATACTAAATAATAAGAATAAAACACCAATTATTCTTGAGCCTGTGGCATCAACAAACGCATAATCATTTCCTGCTACCGTTAAGAAATTAAGTAAGAATACATCTAAATATGATATTTCACTACCATCTGTATTTAATGTACCTTCCGCTTTTAAAATGAAATAGCAAATGGTAACTAATATTAAATAGATAAGTACAATGATTAAAAGTGTTTTTAAATGAATTTTTTTAATAAATTCTTTTAAAAAACTTACCTTTTTATTATTATCCATAACAAAACTCCCATAAATGTATTTTAAAAATTAATTTTATTTTAACATATATTGAATATTTTTTAAAATATTTTTAATATTTTTAAAACTAAAATTATAAATTATGTTATACTAAAAATATATTTTTAGATAACGGAAGTGATAAAATGAAAAAAAAGATATCATTTTTATTTATTTTTTTATTTTTAATAAGCTTATTTGCATGTAATAAAAATGTAGAAGAAACTAAACCAAAATATGAAAATGAAGAAACTTATAAAATTGATTATTCATATATTGATGGAAGAGAAATAGAATTAAAATATACTGATGAATATTTTTATGATTCATCTGAAAAAATTAATTATCACTTAGCTGATGTATCATTAGTTAAATCTATATTTGGTACTAATCTAAATGAAGGTGATGATTATTCTAATTCATATAAGGATGAAGAAAAATTTCATAAGCTTTTAGGATTTAATAATTATTATGCTAATGATGGATATAAAAATAAACCAGAAGAAACATCTATTGGAGTTTTTGCTGCATCAAAGGATATAAAAGTAGGTAATGATGACTATACTTTAATATCTGTATCATATAGAATGCTAAAATATGGTTTAGAATGGGTGTCTAATGCTCATATTGGTGAGGATGGAAACCATTATGGATTTAATGAATCAGCAGATATAGCATTAAAAGATTTAAAGGAATATATTTCAAAAATTAAAGAAAATAATAAGAATATTAAAATATGGTTTAGTGGCTATTCTAGAGGTGGTTCAATATCAGGTTTAATGGCAGCTAAATTAATGGATGAAAATTATATTGATAAAAAGGATATATATACATATACTTTTGAATCACCAATGTCTTTAGAAAAAAGTAAAAATAATTATAATAATATATTTAATTTTTATAATTCAAGTGATATTGTAGCTAATTTATTTCCAAGCAATTATAATTTAGTAAGACCAGGTATTGATATCGAAATAACATCAAGCTTTGATAAATCTAAATTTAATGAATTATTAAGTTATTATAATCCTTCAACATATGAAAATTTTAAAGGTAGAACGCAATATATTATACCTACATTTATGCGTACATTTACTGAAAAATTATTTTCAGAAACATACCTACCAAGAAAAACATATCATAATGATTATGAAGAAGGAATTTCATATTTATTTAAAATATTAATTTCAAAATCTATATATCAAGCAGTAGAGGTATTATCTGATGCGTTTAGTTCATTTAGCTCTAATTATTTAGAAGCATTAGATGAACAAAAGATTTATGATGCACTTAAGGCATCATTAGATAAATATAATTATGAATATGATTCTTTAGAATTAAGTAATGCTTGTCATACAGTATATTTACTTGCAACAAATGTATTAATTACATCTGTTGGAATA
>CADBQV010000018.1 GCA_902796895.1 uncultured Erysipelotrichaceae bacterium
AATCATCCTTAGACATTTTGCCTTGGATTTTAAGTATTTGACGCATTGCTGATGCTAATTCTTCTTTAGCTATATTATTAATATCAAAATCTCCTATTCTAAATTTATGGATTATTGTATTTTTATCAACTGGCCAATAAAAATCCATTGTTTTATCCTTATCTAGCTTATCTGTAGTTTTATTAACTAAGATATGTGATAATTCTTTTTCAATAAATTCTTCTGCCTTTTTGCTAAGCTTTACGATATTTTCTGTATTATCCTTAATTCTCTTTTTAATTGTTTCATAAGAAATAGGACCTTCTACATCAATTAAATTTTGTAAATTTAATCTTAATAATGATTCATCAAAGCCAATATTAGAATAATTCATTTTTAAGACTTTAGCATTAATATAAGGTATAGTCTCATAATTAAATTCTTCTTTTTCTTTTATTTTAATATCTGGTTTTATTTCATATGTATCTATTTTATTATTTTTATTAATATTAGATATGATATAATCTATAACCTTTTTAGGATTTTTATAATAATCTATGGCATATATATTTATTATATTCCAGCATAAATTATTAGTTAAAAAAGAATTTTGTAAATAATATTCATCTCTAATTGATGTATTTTTAATATCGTTAGTATCTACTATAATACCTAATGAATATTTTTCTCCATCTTTAATTGCTAGATGGATTTTATATTTACTTAAGCCTACATTTAAATCTACACTATATCCTAAATTACATAAATCATCTTTAATAAATTTAATAATAGATAAATTATCATTTTGTGTATAATTTTTATTTTCTATATTTAATGATTTAGAATATTCTATTAATTTCTTCAAATATAGGGCACCCTTAGATACTCTTAATTCTAATTTATCATCATCTTCAAAATCAGAATCATCAATTGTAGATATAATAATCATTTTATCCTTACTTCTACTTGCGGCTACATTTAATCTTCTTTCACCACCAGCTGTAGCAATAGGACCATTTATAATTGGATGCTTATCCTTAGATAATCTAAATGATATTAATAAAATAATTATATCTCTTTCATCACCTTGAACATTTTCAATAGATTTTATAAATAAAGGCTCTTTTGTTTTGGCTTCTGCTTCATTTATTTTATTTTTTAATTCAATATCCTTATCTATTTCTTTATTTAAATATGCTTCAACAATTTCCTTTTGTTTAATATTAAATACTATTATACCAAGTGATTTATTATCATATTTATTATAAATATCTTTAATTTTAGATAATAACATTTCTAATTCATCTTTAGTTATATTAGTATTTTTCTTATCTGACTTAACATAATTAAATTCTAATTCTGATTTATTTAAAGAATTTTGTGGGAATGTATATAATTCATTTTTATAAAAATATTGATTAGAAAATGAAATTAATGATTCATGATGACTTCTATAATGATATTTAAGTCTAATTCTTGGCATTCCTATAGCAATACATTCATCTAGAAGTGATGCAGAATCCTCATAATCAATATAATCATCACTAATTTCAACCTGGCTTCTAAAATACATGCTAGGTGGCATCTGCTTAGGATCTCCTGCAACTATTAATGAATCACCTCTTGCTACTGCACCTACTGCCTCATGTGTTGGAATCTGACTTGCCTCATCGAATATAACAATATCGAATTTTGATAAATCACTATCAATTGGCAAATACTGTGCACAAGATATAGGTGACATTAAAATACAAGGGAAATATGTTTTAATTAAATCATCATAATTAATTAATGTATCTCTAATTGATGGCTTAGAACGCTTCATACTAAATATTTTCTTTAATCTTCCTATTTTAGATGAATCCTTAAAATCAATTGAATTAGATACAAATTTAGATGTTATTTTAGATATAGTTTGTTCTAAAACCTTATTAGAATATTCTTTTATTAATTCAATATAATTTAATACTTCATATTTGAAATTCTCACCATTAAAGAAATTAATGGCATCATCCTTTAAATATTCATTAATGAATGAAAATGAAAGTGATAATTTATATGTATTTAATAAATCATCAATAGAAATAATATTTAATTTTAATTCTTTAACAAATTGATTTAATTTTAATTCTTTTAAATTATTAATTACTTTATTAATTAAAGAAAGTGGTTGTAATTCTAAGATATTATCTTTATTAATTAATGATTCAAGTAGCATATCATAATTTATATTAGCTTCTATTAATTCATTATAATTTAAATCATATTTAACTACTAATAAATCATTTTCAAGCTTTTTAAATTCATTATATCTTTCTTTTAATAATAAATAATTATTTTTTATTTCATCATTTATTTTTATATTAGATTCTATATTTAATTCATTAAATAAATTACAAACATTATTAGTATTTAAAATCTTATCAGAAATATTATTTATATCTTTAATATTATTAATAAAATCAATACCAAGAACACCTGATATATAACCATTTTCATTGTTTATTGTATTATATGTTTCATTATAATAAATGCCATCATTTAAATAATCAATGATATTTTTCTTCTCATATTTATAATTATCATTTAATAAATCCTTGATAATCTTTTTTATTTTTATTTTATATAAGAATTTTTTAAATCCAGTTTTATTTTTATATTCAGTTAATAATTCTTTAAAATTATAATTCTTAAATTTATCAAAATTATATTTGTTTTCATTTTTCTTGATAAATGAATATAATTCCTTTGAAGTAGTTATAATATCTTTAGTATTATTTATGAATTCATCATTAAAATCTTTAATGTTATCATAATAATTTAAATCTATTAATATTTCAAATAAGCTAATTAAATTAGAAACATTTTTATTGTTTATTTCAATATTAAATGTCATATTATTAAAAATAATTAATATGTCATTAAATATTTTATATTTATTATATAAATCATTAAATTCATTAAATATTAAATCATTATTTAAAAATCTAATATTATCATTTTCAATAAATCTAATTGGATTATTTTCATAATCTCTAAAGCCTTCTATTAAAGCCTTTAGCTTATTAATATTTTCAATTGTTTTTAATAAATTATCATTTGTTAATTCATGTAAATATGAAGTATCTAAATCTATTTTATATTCATAACCCATTTGGCTTAATTTTTCATATTCTAAAATAGATTCATATAATGATTTTATAAATGGCTTTTCTAAATGCATTAAATCCATCATGGTTTTAATGTATTCCTTTTTCTCATTTAATTTAGATACATATTCATTAAAGTCAGATACTTCTTCACACATTCCAAGATCCATTGATTCAGATAATTTATTATAGAAATTATCTTTATTGGCTTTATTTGAGTGTAATTCTAATACGAATCTTGAAAGACCAATCTTTTCAAGTCTATCATAAACTACATCAAGCGCTGCCTTCTTTTCAGCAACAAATAAAACTGTCTTTCCATGATACATTGAATTTACAATCATATTAACAATTGTTTGGCTCTTACCTGTACCAGGAGGTCCATCAAGTATGAATGACTTGCCTTTAGCACATTCAAGTATCGCCTTAAGCTGAGTTGAATCGTAAGGTATTGGTGCGGCAAAATCAAAATAATTTTCTTTATCATCAATATCTATATAATTATCAATATCATAATCTAAATTACTTTTATTATTTATGATACTTTCAATTATTTTATTTTTTAATAATTCGTCACTTCTTTTTCTAATATCAGTCCACATAATATAATGTGAGAATGTTAAATTAGCTATAAAAAAGACATTTTCATCTAATGATATTGGCGCGTTAAATGACATTTTAAATGTATTAGCTATATTTCTATATCCATCCTTATATGTTGATGAATATAAGCCACTAAAATCATAATCAGGATTTTCATTTTTATAATATTCAAAAAATGTTTGATTAATCATAAAATCTGAATTATCAAATGAAATAACATATTTATCTACAAGTTTAGTAATCTTTTCAATTGGTAAAATCATAAATGGTGCATTACCAAAAGTATTATTCTTTCTTTTATATGTTAATAGGCCAAAACAAATATATAATGTTTGGCTACCTGATTCTTCCATTGCTTGATTACTTTTTCTAATTAATTCCTGTAATAAATTTAAAGAACCAATAGCGAATATTTCATTTTTATTACTAATACCAGGATTAAAATATGATGGCTTTAATAAAGAATTATTTTCTAATTCCTTATAATAATTATCATTATTTTTATTTTTTCCTTTAGTAAAATCAAGTGATATTTTAAATGAATCATCATTAAATATAATTTCAGATAAATCATTTTCTGAAATTAATCTTAATGCTTTTTTATCATTTAAATTAAAATTAACTAATAAATTATTTTCACTTAAATCTAAAAGCTTTTTACACCAATATGAAAATCTAGATTTTTCTTCTTCCTTTAAAACATTTTTATATTCTTTTTTATCTTTTATTTTTTCTTCATTTAATATTTCTGGTGCGATTTTTGTAGTTAAAATATCAATTGTCTTTTTAGCTGGAATTGGTGAAAATGCTGTTTTATGTGCTGTTTTTACATCTACTGATGAAAAATATTCATCATCCATTTCTTTTTTAACTAAATCATTTCCATCTGTTATAGCACTATTAAGTGATATAGATGATTCTTTAAGCATATCTACAGCATTTATAAATATAATAGATCCATCATCTATTAAATTTTTAATATATATTAAATCCTTTTCAATACCATTTTTAAATGATGAATTTATACCTACATTCTTTAAAAATACTCCACATAGGGCATGACCTTTAATTATTTGTAAGATTGGATTATATCCTAAGCTTTCTAATACTGATAAAAATAAAATAGATATATCAAGGCATGTTGCGAGCTTTGTTTTTAATATTTCCTCATCTAATCTAATTCTTTGGATTTTACAATTATAATTAGCAGGATTATTATAGCTAATATTTAAGGTATGTATAGCTTTATATACTGCCTCAATTTCTTCTAGCATCTTTAATTTATCACTATTTTGATATGCAATAATACTTCTTTTTAATATATCCTTAGCTTTAATTGCGATATCTTTAATATAGCTTGATTCAGGATTAATGAATTTAGCAAATAATCTATCATCATATTCTTTATAATATATATCTGATAATTGACTAATAGGCAAAATATCAAAAGGTATTTCAAGTGATGAAATAACACATCCCGTTAAATCTTTTAATTCTAATTTAATTACTGATGGTATTACATCTAAAAAATCATCTAATAAATCCTTATCTACAGAAATAAATGGAACAAATAATTCCTTTTTTTCATATGCATCAAGATTATTAATATATATAATATTATTTTTAAATGCATCATGAATAAAATTAATTTCTAATTTTAAATTATGATAATTATTTATAGTAGTATTTTCTACATTAATAAAATGTATAAAGGAAAACATTGTATCCCTTGCGTAATTTTCAACCTTTAATCTTGCATCTGTATGATACACTGCATAAGAAAATGCTTTTTCTACATCTGCAGTAATTATAATATTTTCATTTAATAAATCGTTTTTTATTTCCATATTACTCACCCTAAAATTTCAATTAAAATTATATCATTTCAAATACCTTAAATCTATATACAAAAACAGGTATAAAAATAATTTATAATTCTTATTACTTTCATAAAAAAGCCCCTACTTTCTTTAGAAAAATAGGGGTTTAGTATTATTTTTTATTAACAATTTGCATATATACATCATAATAAACATCAAATCTTTTATCTGATGTAATTTGACTTAAATCCTTCTTTAATGATTCATCCTTTTCTATTATATTTACAATATAAGGATTATATCTTGTTCCTTTTTCTTTTATTAATTCTTTAAGTAATGTATCAAAGGATTTACCAACTGTATAGTTTCTTCCTAAGATATCAGTTGCTGCATCAATTGAATCGGCAATAGATATTAAATCTATAACACTTTTATATTTTGAATTTACATTATCAAAATCAACCGGATATCCTTTTTTACCATCATAATATTTATGATGTCCAAGCATTACATCGAAATATTCTTTAAATGAATCATCACCATTAATTAATGCTAAGCTCTTTTCTGGATGTAATTTAATATATGAGAATTCAACATCTGTTAATTTTCTGCTTTGTAAATTAATAACACCAAGTGTTAAGCATTTACCTAAATCATGATATAATGCTGCCTTAGATATATATTTTAATATTTTAAAAT
>CADBQV010000019.1 GCA_902796895.1 uncultured Erysipelotrichaceae bacterium
AAAAAGTGATTTAATATTACCTAAAAATTATGAATATATTCAAGTAAATGCCTTAAAAAATGAAAAAATATATGATTTAAATGATGCGATGTATCCTGATAATATATCACTTAAAAATGAAAATTATTGTGAGCTTACTGCAGCATATTTAATTTATAAAAATATAAATGAAGATATTGTAGGACTTGCCCATTATAGAAGATTTTTTACAACTAATAAATTTAGCTCTAATACTAAATTTTTTTTAAATGAGAAAAGAATAAAAAAAGATTTATTAAAATATGATTTTATAGCTACAAAATTATATAAAACAAATCAACCAATAAAAAATCATTTATTAATTAATGTAAAAGAAAATGATTATAATTTATTAGAAGAAGTAATTAAAAATGATTTTAGTGATTATTATGATTCATTTTTAAAAGTAATGAATGGAAATAAAAGCTATTTACTTAATATGTTTATTTGTAAAAAAGAATTATGGGATTCATATTATAAATGGTTATTTCAAATATTTTTTAAATTAGAACCTAAAATAAATATGGATGGATATACTACTCAAGAAAAAAGATTATATGGCTTTTTATCTGAAAGATTATTTTATGTATATATATTAAAAAATAATTATAAGGTTAAAAGCTATCCAGTTCATTTAGTAGGAGAAAGCTTATTTAGAATAGCTAAACAAAAGATATTTAAAATATTACATATTAAAAAAGATTAGATGGATTAATTCCATCTTTTTTTGCATAAAAAAAGCTACTACAGAAGTAGTAGCCTAATATGATACTCAATTATTATTTAACAATTCTACCTTTAATATCGCCAAATAAAGCACCAGCATTTGCTTCATCAGTATCAATATGCATTGCAAGAGCGTATTTTTCAGATACACGAATAACTGTATCATCGAAAATTACTTTTCTTCCTGTTTCATTTAATACTTCAACTTTAACGATATCGCCGTTATTAACACCATTTTCTTTAGCGTCAGCAGGAGTCATATGAATATGTCTTTTAGCTACGATAACACCTTCACTACAAACAACTTCATTACCATTTTCAGGGTTAACTAATGTACAACCAGGAGTACCAGCTACATCACCTGATTCTCTAACTACACCTTTAACACCTAGTGTTCTTGCATCAGTGAAAGAAACTTCAACTTGATTTTCTTTTCTAACTGGTCCTAAGATTGAACATTGTAATTCACCAGGTTTACCAGTTTTAGGATTAACAGGTCCTCTTACGATAACTTTTTGTCCAGATGCGAATTGACCAGGTTGGCTTAATTCTTTTCTAACTGTTAATTGGAAGCCTTCACCAAATAATTTTTCTAATGTTTCTTGTGTAACATGTACATGTCTAGCACTTGTTTCAATAATAAAATCACTCATTTTTATATCTCCTTATAATTTAAATTTTACTACGAAGTTATTATATCATAGTTTTGTTAAAAAGAATATGTTTTTGTAAATATTTATGTTATAATAATTAAAAGGTATTACTATGGAATTAATAAATATATTAAAATTTTATTTTAAAAATATTAAATATGATAATATTTTAGATATAAATAAATTGCAAGAAGATTCAAAAAGACACGCTATTATACCTTTAATATATAATACATGTAATAATGAATTATTATTTAATTTATATATTAAATGGTTATCAATTGAAGGTGTAATTAATAATTTATTAAATGAATTAATAAATTTATTTAATGATTATAAAATTAAACATATCTTACTTAAAGGTGAAATAATAAAAAAATATTATCCTAATGAATCAGATAGACAAAGATCTGATATAGATATATTTATAGATTATAATGATATTTTAAAAATAAAAGAAATATTATTAAAAAATAATTATATATTAGCAAAAGAAAAAATGACTTCACGTCATTTAACATTTATAAAAAATAATATAGAAATAGAACTACACTATAAATTATTTGATAAAAGTGATGATAAAATAATTTATGAATTCTTTAATGATCCTTTTAAAAATTCTTTAAATATAGAAAATTATACATATAAAATAGAAGATACTTATCATTTAATATATCAAATATGTCATTTCAAGCACCATTTGATAAATGGGGCAGGAATAAGATATATAATTGATTTTTATTATATGATTAAAAATTCTAAAATAGATTTTAATTTATTAAATGAATTAATTAAAAAATTAAAATTAGAAATATTATTTAATAATATCTTAAATGCTATATATTATTTAACAGATGAAAAATTACTAAATATTGAAATTATAGATATTAATTTTTTTATTAATTATTTATATATATCAGGACTTCATGGATTAAAAAGAAGACATAAAAATAAATTTAAATATTTTATATCTATATTATTTTTAACTGATAAGGAATTAAGATATAATTTATATCCTAAAATGTCAAAATATAAAATATTATATCCCATTATATTTATTAGACATTTATTTTATTTAATAACACATAAATTTATGTCTTTTATTAATTTATTTAAAGGAAATAATAAAAAATTATTTAAAAAATTAGGAATATAAGGAGGTGCTATTATGGATTTTACTGATTTAATGTTTTATATAATATTTGATCTATCAGCATTATTTATTACAATAACATTAATATTTAATTTAATTGCTAAAAGATCAATATCACTTAAATCATCTAAAGCCTTCTTATATGTATTATTAACATTTTTAATATTTACAATTATTAATATGATATCGATATTACTTTATAGAGGATATTTCTATTTTAATATTAATAATTTATATTTAGTTAGATTATTTAAAACATTATCGTTATTTTCATTAACGATATTTACTGCATCATATTTAATATTTTTCTTATATAAAACTAAAATACATCGTAAATTTAGTCATAAAAATTTATTTGTATCTCTATTTTTTATTCCTACAACTATAAGCTTTATATTACTTACAATTAATTTATTTAATCCAATAGTTTTAAAATTTGAAATTAAAGATGATACTATTTTAAATATAAATTATATTTATTCAAGAATAATATATGCAATATCATTAATAAATATTTCTATACCTACAGTATTTTATTTTTTCATTAAAAAATATTTCAGTAAAAAAGAAGCAATACCTTTATTTGTTACTCCAATTGCTTTAATTATATCTGTAATAGTTTCATTATCTATTAAAGATTTATCAATAGAAGTATTATTCTTATCATCATCTTTAATATTTACTGAAATTTTGCTTGCGATACCTGAAGATTTATTAGATATTAAAACTGGTTATTTTTCAAATACATTATTTTCAACTAAATTACATATACATTTTGATCAAAAAAGTAGCTTTGATGTAGTAATACTTAAGATTAATAATATTCATAAGGTATTTCAAATATATGAATATAATAAAGCGAATAATATCATATATCAAACTGCAAATAATTTAAAAATTAATTTAAAAAATTATGATAAGGATATTATGCCTTTTGCCATAGATTTAGGATATTATGCTTATATAGTAAAAAAAGGAATTGGTGAGAAAGTATCTAATTTGATATTAGATGAATTAAAATATTCACTAATAACTTATAGAAATTATAAGCCTGATATATCACTTATTGTAATTAATGAATCTGATTTTAAAGATTTTAATAATTTTGAAGAATTTGTATATAAATATAAAACTATTATTACTAAAAATAATGATATTAAAATATATCATGAAATAAAAGATGATAAATATTTTGATATTCAAATTAATATTAAAGATATCATTGATAATGCAATATTAAATAATGAATTTGAAATGTATCTACAACCAATTTATTCTGTTAAAGATAATAGATTTAAATCTGCAGAAGCATTAGTAAGATTAAATAGTAAAAAATATGGTATTATACCACCAAATTTCTTTATTCCTTATGCTGAAAAAGTAGGTTTAATAACTAAAATTGATGATATCATGTTTGAAAATGTAGCTAAATTTGTATCATCTAATTTATTTGATGAATTAAATTTAGAATTAATCGAAGTTAATTTTAGCCATAAATCTTGTGGTGATATAAAATTAATTGAAAGAATTAAAAATCATATTCTAAAATATAATGTTGATGTATCAAGAATTAATATTGAAATTACAGAATCATTTGATATTGAAGATAAAGAAATAGCTAATAATAATGTATTAAAATTAAAAGAACTTGGCTTTGGTATTTCACTTGATGATTATGGAACTGGTTATTCTAATTTAATTAGATTAATTAATTTCCCAGTTAATATCATTAAAATTGATAAATCATTAACTGATGAAGTATATAAAAAGGAAATAGAAGATATATTAGTTACTACATTCCATCTATTTAAAGATAATAAACAAAAATCTGTAGTTGAGGGTGTAGAAAACATATCTACATTAACTAGAGTAATTGAATTTGGATGTGACTACATTCAAGGATTCTATTTTTCAAAGCCATTACCACTTAATGAATTTATTAAATTTATAAAATCAGGAGGTGGCTTATGATAAAATTAATTACCGCACTTGATAGCTGTGCAATAGTTATAGCTATAGCACTTTTATTAA
>CADBQV010000020.1 GCA_902796895.1 uncultured Erysipelotrichaceae bacterium
AAATACATAAGATGATGTTAAATAAATAGGAACTGCTCTAGCTCCTGTTGCAGGATCTGGATTTTCTTGTCCTGCATGTAATTGTAAAGTTTCAAATCTATAATTGCTCATATTCTATAATCTCCTTAAATTTCTATTTTATTTTTTTATATTTTTATTTTTACTTAATTACTTATTTTAAATTTTTACTAATTAATACACATGAGATTTTGACTCATATACTTATTAATTATTAGGTATTTGATATTAAAACAGCTACAACATCGTTTCATATTTTCACCCTTTCTATTCCTATCTATTTAGTAGGATTGCTTGTATTATATAATTCAATTCCTAGTTTGTCAATAGGTTTAATAAAATATTTTAAAGAAAAAAATAAAAACTAGGCATAGCCTAGTTTAAATTTCAATTTATGCTTTTTGTACGTTCTTAGCTAATTGTCCTCTTTCGCCTTCTTCTACATCGAATGTAACTTCTTGGCCTTCATCTAATGTTTTATAGCCATCAGCTACAATTGCACTAAAATGAACGAAAACGTCATTACCTTCTTCAGATACGATAAATCCGTATCCCTTTTCAGCATTGAACCATTTTACTTTTCCTTTCATAGAAACCTTAACTCCTTTCAAACCTCACCTTTTATAGAAAAAACCTTCTATACGTTAGATTATACTATAAAAAGATTAATTTTACAAGAGTCAATCGAATTTTTGACAAAATACAAGCGTTTGCATAATTTTTTATATAATAAAATGCTTATTTTTATATAAATTCAACAGGAAGCTTACTTAATGTAGCTAATTCAGGTAATGAATATAAGAAATTAAGCTTTTGTGTAAAATCATCAGTTATTGATGGTACATGGCTTGATAAGAAATCACTATTTTTTCCTTTTGCGAAATAATCATATTCTAATTTATCACCAGAATTACTAACAGGATCATCCCATGTTAAATCAAATCCATAATATTTATTATCAATATTAACATAATTCCATGCATGTCCGCCACTTCCTGCAGAATTAATACCAGTACCTGACACAATAATTGATGGAATATTATATTGATTTAATAAATATTTAAATAATTCACTATATGATTCACATACACCTTTTTTATCAATGACTAAGCCCATTAAATTATGTGCTTGATTTTTTGTTGATGGAGTAACACCATCATCTTCAAAAGCGTATGCACCATTATTAATAATATAATCATGAACTATTTTTATAATATGTTTATCAGATAATGGATTAGTAATTAAATTATCAATATTTGTCTTATATTCATTTAATTTTTGATTATATGAAGCTCTTGTATCACCTTTATAATATTCATCTGAACAGAAAACATTTATAGTTTGTGAATCTAATTTATCACCTATTTTAGTTGATGATACAGTAGATAAACTATTTACAAAATAAAATTCAGGATGGTCTAGGACAACACATTTTAATATTGCATATGCTGCATCTGATTCAACATTATATTGTTTATAAAATTCTATTTGTGCTGCAACATAATATGTTTCAGTTTTTGTTGTAGTTGAATTATCAGGGTTTGTATATGTAACATTAACATTTTTTGTATCTGTAATAGTTTTATTAGATAGATAAACACTATTTAATCCATTAAATATAGCATTATATAAATTGACATATTTATTGCCCTTAGTGCTTAAATAATTTTTGGCATAATAAATATCTGTTTCTTCTATTTCATCTGTTGATGTACTAACATCTCCAGTTGTAGTTATATCAGGAATTAAAGTACTATCACTAGGTTCTATACTACTTTCAGTTATAGTTGTAGGTATAATAGTTGTTGGTGTTGTATTTGTATCAACACTACCTGTTATTACAGTTGTTGGAGTATTAGTATTTGTATTATTATTAGTATTATTTTGATTATTACCATTTACTAAATTTTCAACAAATTTACATGATGATAGGCTTACAGCAAGTCCCATTGTTAATAAAAAAATTGATAATTTTTTCATTATTTTACCTCCTCATATATTATAAAAGTCATAATAATTATAATATTAAGAAAGAATTTCTTCAATAATAATTGCTTTAAAAAATTATTAGTAATATAATTCTTTATACATAATAAATATAAAATTTGGAGATGAATTATGAAAAATTATATATTAGAATATTTCTTAAAATATGTAAAAATTAATACAATGTCTAGTGAAGATAGTACTGAAACTCCTTCTACTAAATGTCAATATGACTTAGCTAATGTATTAGTTAATGACTTAAAGGAATTAGGTCTTAAAAATGTTAAGCTATTAGATCATTGCTTCGTTGTTGGTGAATTAGAATCAAACTCAAATTCTAATTTAACAATTGGCTTTATTGCCCATATGGATACAATACCTGGATTTTCAGGTAAGGATGTAAAGCCAAATGTAATAAATAATTATGATGGTAATACTATAAAACTTAAAAATATTGAATTAAATCCTAATGAATTTACATTCTTAAATAATTTAAAAGGAAAAACATTAATCACAACAGATGGTACAACAGTACTTGGTGCAGATGATAAAGCAGGTATAGCAAATATCATGGGTATGCTTAAATATTTTAGCTTAAATAAAGATATACCTCATGTAAACATTAAAGTAGCATTCACACCTGATGAAGAAATTGGTGGTGGAATTGGCTTATTTGATGTTAAAGGATTTAATGCCGATTTTGCATATACAGTTGATGGTGAATTATATGATGAAATAAACTATGAAAATTTCAATGCTGCATCAGCTAATATAACTATTAATGGGCTTGACATTCATCCAGGAAACGCCAAAGGTCATATGATTAATTCTTCTTTAGTCGCAATGGAATTTAATAGCTTATTAAATCCATTTGAAAGACCTGAATATACAGAATTATATGATGGATTCAATCATTTAGTTTATATAAATGGTGAAGTAGGAAAAACTAATATGACATATATACTTAGAAATCATAATAAAGAATTATTAGAAAAGCAAAAAGATGAATTCATTAATGCTAGAGATTTCTTAAATAAAAAATATGGTACTAATACTGTTGTAGTTGATATTAAAGATTCATATTATAATATGAAAGATATAATAGATAAAGATATGCGTAGTGTTAATACAGCAATTAAAGCAATGAAAAAGCTAGGAATAACACCAAAGGTAACACCAATAAGAGGCGGAACTGATGGAGCTAGATTAACTCAAATGGGCTTGTTAACACCAAATATAGGTACAGGTGGATATAACCCACATGGTCCATATGAACTTGCTTGCTTAGAAGAGATGGAAATAGTATCTAAAATATTAATAGAAATAGCAAAAAATGATTAGGAAATCCTAATCATTTTTTTCATCTTCATTACTTACTTCATTATTTATATCTTTATATAATAATTCATTTGCCTTATCATATGATAAATTATCATTTGCTTCTTCTTTTTTTCTATAATCTTCTTCGTAAATAGAATCTCTTTCATCAACATGCTCATTCATTACTCTATAATCTAAATCTTCGTGATTTTGATACATTGTAGTTTCTTTTTTATAATATTCATAATGATTAACATCAATTGAATCCTTAATTGTCTTCTTTTGGAATTTTTCAATTGCTATAGAAATAAATACTTTAGAGAAGAATGATAGATTAACAAAATATGCAAAAGGGAATAAAGAAATCAAATAAAATGGGAATGGAGTAGTACTTCCACTTGTCATTGTATTTGAAATAAACGCATATGTAATAAATGTAATTATTCCATATAATATTGCCATATATATTAATTTCTTAATGAAACAAGAAAAACCATAAAACGTTTTTTTGATTTTTCTTTTTCTAACTAAATAATATTCTTCATCATAATTTTCATATTCATAAAATACATCATTATATTTAGTTAAAAACAAAATGAAAAGTATAGGTGCTGCAGGAAGTGTTGGAAATGAAAGATATATAAATATATAATGCTTTAATGTATAACCTAAAAATTTTAATAAAACTGGTAAATTTATTACTATTGTTACTATAAAGAATAATGTATCTTTAAAATCATTCGCAAAGAAAAATTTAAAATTTTCTAAAAACGATACTTCACGATTCCATAAATTAATTAAATCTAATACTGTTATATAATTATACATATTTAATATAAATAAGAATAGCAAATTTAAGTTAGATAGCATTGATAATATATAATATTTACCATAATGATTCATCATATATAATGTATTTTTCATAAAAGAATTTATTATTCCATATAAAACCTTAAATGAAAGAACAATTACTGTAAGTACAACTACAGTTATTTCTGATGTTGTAAATAAATCATCACTTCTTAATTTATTAATTTTAAGTACCAAGGTATATACTGTATACAAAACTAAAGCAAGTGATAATAATAAAGATAATAATCTTTTCTTTCCTGTTTTAATCTTTTTACCTTTCTTCTGTAAACCTTGATTCATTATAACAGAATGTTTAATTTTATTTTCAAATGTCATAATAAAAATCTCCCAAATCGTATTAATTATATCATATTTTTTATTCAAAAAACATTTTATTTATTATATAATTATTTTGAGGTTATAATTATGGCAAACAATCTAGGAAAATTAAGAAAAGAATTTAATTTAACACAAGCAGATTTAGCTAAAATCTTAAATACTTCTTCTACTAATATTGGTTATTATGAACAAGAAAAAAGAGATTTTTCAACTAAGCTTTTAATAAAGCTATCAGATATGTTTAAAGCATCAGTTGATTATATACTTGGTATACGTGATGATGGAATATATGTTTACTATGATGGTCTTGAAATAATAGAATATAATATTAAAGAAGAAAAATTAAATGAATATATAAAAAAGAAAGTTATATATTATAAAGATGATAGCTATAAAAGATATATAAATATTAATCAATTATTAGGATTAAAAATCGGTCTTGATTTATCTACATTAATTAAAAATCTAAAAACTCTTGATGAGCTTGAAGAATTACTTCCTTCACTTCCTATTCAATCAAGAGATGATTTAGATAAAATATTTAGTATAGAAAAAATAAGATCTTTAGATCTAGAAAAAATACATGCAATAAAAAAATTATTAGAATTATTATAGGTGATTATATGTCAAAAAAGGTATTAACAATTCAAGATATTTCATGCTACGGCCAGTGTTCAATTACTGTAGCTCTTCCAATTTTATCTCATTATGGAATAGAAACTGCAATACTTCCTTGTGCTCTTTTATCTACTCATACTTCTGGCTTTACAAATTATACTTGCCTTGATTTAACAAATGAAATGGATAAGATAGTTGATCATATGTTTTCTGAAAATATAAAATTTGATTGTATATATACAGGATATATGTCAAATAGAAAACAATTTGATATTATAAATAAATGCTGTGATAGATTATTAAATAATAATGGTTTATTAATAGTCGACCCAGCAATGGCAGATAATGGAAAATTCTATCCTGGATTAGATGAATTTATAGCATTTGAATTTAAAAAATTATGTTCTCATGCTGATTATATATTACCAAATATTACAGAAGCTTGTTTTTTAACAGGTATTGAATATAAAGAAGAAAAAGATAGAAATACAGAATATTATAATTTATTATTACAAGAATTATATAAGCTTGGAGCTAAAAATGTAATTCTAACAGGTGTTACTGAGGATGATTCAATTGGCGCGATAGCTTTTGATGGTATAACACGTACTACTGTTTTAAAAGAAAGAGTAGATAAGAATTATCATGGTACTGGTGATATATTTTCATCTATTATAGTTGCAGATATTTTAAATAATACTCCTATTAAAGCAACACTACATCACGCTACTGATTTTATAATTGATGCAATATATGAAACATATGATGATGATAAGCATTCATATGGTGTAAAATTTGAAGAGATATTAAAAAAAGAATTAAATTAAAAATGATAAAAGTCCCATTTGGGACTTTTTGTTTATAATGACTGAATTGTATATAAAAATTTACCATTATATAATTTAGATATTCTTACATTTTTTAATTTATAAGTATTTCCACTTCTTATCATGAATCTATCTTGAATATAATCTTCCTTCATATTTTCAATCTTTTTTAAATTGAAAAATTCAAGATATCTTTCCTTATCACTTGGTAAAACTTCTTTTGATGCAAATTCTTTAATACCTTCTTTTAATGATCTAGTTCCATATATTTTTGAAAATCCAGCAGTTGAATAGATTTGAACTGCGCTATCACTACTAGGTGTTATTTCAGTAACTAAATCATATGTTTTATAAAGTGATTGACTATATTTTAAAACTAAAAAATCTGTTCTTTTAGTACTAATTGTTGAAAATGATGATACAATCAAACATCTATCAGTAGTTTTTGATACTAATTTTGTAAAGTGAGAGAAAACTACATTGTTAATAATATTATCGACTCTTTGTGTCCTTGGATTTGCTATAGAATTTTCTATTTGTTCTAATAGGCTTGTATGATTTTCGTAGTTTTCATTATTTACAACTTCTTCTAACTTTTCTATTGAATTGAATCCTATTATTTTTAATTCATCTAAATATTTATCATTAACATATACATATTTTAATTTCTTACTATCATATTCAATTAACGCAAGTGGCGAAACATCAAAAATATCTTCTTCTTTAAATTTGTCAAATTTAAATGGATTGGCACTTAAAAAATTTATTTTTCCTATTTCATTCCAATAATTATAATCTTCTTTTGATTCATTTCCATTTATATCTAAGTATTTTAAAAAATCATTACCAGGCATTGGTTTAGAAAAATAATATCCTTGAATTATTTCACATCCAATATCCTTTAAAAATTTATATTGTTCTTTTGTTTCTACACCTTCTGCAACAGATCTCATACCAAGCTTTTTAGCCATATTGATTATAGAATATAAAATCTTTTTAGAATTAAGATCAAATCTTTGGACTAAAGACATATCAATTTTTAAAACATCAAATTTATATTCTCTTAAGACATGTAGTGATGAAAAGCCACTACCAAAATCGTCAATCCATATTTCAAAGCCATTATTATGGAATCTTTCGAATAAATCATTAATGTCTAATTTATTATCAAACATAATACTTTCTGTTATTTCTAAGTGAATAGCTTCTCTTGGAACATTATATTTATTCATAATATCATTTATTAGCTTAAACATATCAGCAGTTTTAAAATCTAATCTTGAAATATTAATTGAAAAACATAAATTTTTAATTTTATTTTCATTATAAAACTTACATACATTTTCTATCATTACTAAATCTAGCTTATATATCAAATTGTTTTCTTCTAATAAAGGAATAAATTCGTTAGGTTGTATTACTCCTTTATTTGGATCAATCCATCTAGCTAGAGCTTCAGCGCCACAAACCTTACCTGTAATTGATCTAGTAAGTGGCTGAAAATACGGAATGATATAGCCATTTTTTATTGCATTATCAAATTCTTTAACGAAATCCATAACATCACCCCAATTCATAAAGTTTTAGGTATCTTTATATGATTATATAATAAAAACAAAAATAAAAATAGGTTTTGTGGATTAAATTATAACAAATAAAAAAATGTGTCGATTTTTTCGACACACTTTTAATTAATCTATATCACAATCACAGTCAATTACATTAATAGGCTTTGATTTAATAACATATTTATCAATTGGTTCAAATATAATATAGAATAAAGGAATAGTTAAGAATAATACCCATAAAGGATGCCACATATCATATTTCATACCTACAAATAAAAATATTGCTGTAACTAAGCATGGATACACAAATTTAGTAATTTGCTTTTTATATATTGCCTCAAATATAGACATTACTGCTGGCATTAATATCCATAAAATCCAACATAAGCTCCATCCGTCAAAACATGCTCCCCAAACTATAAAACCAATTAGTGTTAATGAAAATACAATTGAATCCATTATTGATAAAAAGATTCTTCCTTTTTTCATATGCTCATATGAACCATCTTTATTTCTAAATCTAATTCCATCATCACCAATGATTACACTTTGGCCTTCATCATCTACAATATGAATGCCTTCATCTGTGATATGTACTCCTTCTTTACCTGAATTGATGTGAATTCCATCATCTGTAATATGTACTCCTGATTTTTCATATTTACCATTTTCATTAGAGCTATTACTTTTTTCATTTGAATTATCTTCATTTGATTCATTATTTTCTTTTTTAGCTTCTTCTCTATCAATATTTCTATTACGTATTTCTTCATTTGATTCACTATCATATAATAATTCATCTAATGACATATTATAAAGTCTAGCTAATATAATTAAATTATCTGTATCAGGTGATGATTCAGCTCTTTCCCATTTAGATACAGCTTGTCTTGATATTCCTAGCTTATCTGCTAATTCTTCTTGAGAATATCCATTTTCTTTTCTTAATTTTTGTAATCTGTTTGCAATTTCAATATTCATACCATTACTCCTCCTCATTTGCACCTTTAATTTAACAAAATAGTCAGTTGCTATCTACCAAATCTAGTTTGAATTTACGCAACTTTAGGTTGCAAAAGCCATTTTTTACTAGTAAACACACAAATATAAGCCTAAAAAATGAATAATTACAGCTATAAATACGACTATATGCCAGATGAAATGAGCGACAGGCTTTTTTCTAAATAATGCGAAAGGTATCATTCCAAGTGTATATACTACACCACCAAAAAGAATCCAGTACAATAAATTAAAGTTTTTATATATAATCCAACCTGGTAAAAAAGATACACCAGACCAACCTACAACAAAATAAATTGGGAAATTAACCTTTTTAATTCTTCCAGGACCAAAGATACAAGTTAGTGTTATACCAGTTATAACTACAAGCCACATAACAATAAAATATGTAATACCAAATATATAACCATTATCACCATATTCTTTTGGAAGCTCAATTAATTGAAGTGGAGCGAATGTTCCTGCAATTAATAAATAAATAGATGTATAATCAAATCTTCTCCAAATTCTTTTAACAGCACTTCCCCATCTCCATGAATGATACAAACAGCTATTTAAAAACATAAATAACATACTAAAGCCATATACAAGTGTGGCAGCTACTTTTAATCCTGTATCACTCTTTTTTAGTAATAATATTATTGCGATTATCGCAAATATTACACCAAGACCGTGACTTATAGAATTACCAATTTCTTCTAATAGTCCTCTTTTAGGGGCTTCATTTAAGCGTCTTCTTTCCTCCCATATTGGAGTCATTTCTTCAATATATTGTTTTCTTTTTATATCTGATATTTCTTGTTTAATTTTTTTATCTACTTCCCTATTTTCTAAAAAAGCTTCTTCAAGCTCTTTTTTTTCTTTCTTTTCTCTTTCTTTAATTTCTTTCTTTTGAATCTTTTTCAATTTCTTTTCTTCTAAAGTCATAAAACCACCTAGATAAATTATACAACTAATAATAAATAAAAAAAAGATTAAATCATTAAGACTTAATCTTTTAAAAATTATTTTAATTCTTCTTTTTCAGCTCTAACTTTAGAGTCATATTTCTTTCTTTCAACTGTATCTAGGATTTTCTTTCTTAATCTTATATGATTAGGAGTAACTTCTACTAATTCATCTTCATTAATGAATTCAAGACAAGTTTCAAGTGGCATGATTCTAGGCTTCTTCAAAACAACTGTCATATCCTTGTTGCTTGAACGTGTGTTTGTTTGTTGTTTAGCTTTAACAACATTAACAGCTAAATCCATATCCTTGTTAGCTTCACCAACAATCATACCTTCGTAAATATCTTCACCTGGTGCTATAAACATAACACCTCTATCTTCAAGTCCACCAATTGAATAAGCTGTAGATTGTCCTTGAGCCATAGATACTAATACACCTGTAGTTCTTTCACCTACATTTACCTTTTCCATTGGTCTATAATCCATAAAGCTATGAGATATAATACCATATCCTCTAGTTAATGTCATAAAGTTAGTGTTAAATCCAATTAAACCACGAGATGGAATAGAATAAATTAATCTTGTTTGAGTTTCAGTATTTGACATTGATTCAAGTGTACCTTTTCTATTACCCATCATTTCAATTGCGCCACCTGCATATTCAGAAGGTAGGTCAATTACGCAATATTCATATGGTTCATGCATTACACCATCAATTTCTTTCATAATTACTCTAGGACGAGATACTTGGAATTCATATCCTTCTCTTCTCATATTTTCAATTAAAATACCTAAATGTAATTCTCCTCTACCAGATACAATCCATTCTTCTTGGTTTGCTACTCTTTTAACTCTTAAAGATACATCCTTTTGTACTTCTCTAAATAATCTTTCTTCAATTTTAGATGCTGTAACAAGCTTACCATCTTTTCCACAAAATGGTGATGTATTAGTACCAAATGTCATTTGAACAGTTGGTTCACTAATAACTATTTTTTCTAATGCTTCTTCTTTACCAACAGGACATACTGTTTCACCAACAGAAATATCACCAAGACCTGATATAGCAACTATATCTCCGGCGTATCCTTCATTTATTTCAATTCTATCTAGACCTTGGAAGCCATATAGCTTTTGAATTCTAAATTGTTTAATTGATCCATCTAATCTAACACAAGATACAACCTCACCAGTTTTAATTACACCACGATTGATTCTACCAATACCAATTCTACCTGTAAAATCAGAATAATCTAGTAATGCAGGTTGGAATTGAAATGGCTTAGTAGTGTCCATTGAAGGTGCTGGTAATTTTTCAATTATCATATCTAAAAGTGGATCAAAGCCTTCCTTTTGTGTTTCTGGATCTGGGCTTAATGATGAAGTATTATTCATCGCACT
>CADBQV010000021.1 GCA_902796895.1 uncultured Erysipelotrichaceae bacterium
AATAATCTTGAAAATAAATGTTCATTCATTTTTCGCAGGTGGTACTGTTGATGGACCTGGTATTAGATTTGTTATATTTTTAAAGGGCTGTCCTTTAAGATGCAAATATTGTCATAACCCTGATACATGGTCTTTTGATGGAGGAGAATCTTACGAATTAGATGATATTGTAAATAAGGCACTAAAATATAAAAACTATTTTGGCACAAAAGGAGGAATCACTATAACTGGTGGTGAGCCTTTATGCCAAATAGATTCTTTAATTGAATTATTTAAAAAATTCAAAGAAAATGGTATTAATACATGCCTTGATACATCAGGTATTATATTTGATAAAGATAATGAATCCTTATTAAATAAATTTAATGAATTAATAAAATATGTTGATTTAGTATTATTAGATATTAAACATATTGATAATAATGAACATATTAAGCTTACAACAAAATCTAATAAAAATGTCTTAGATTTTGCTAGATATTTATCTAATAATAATATTCATATGTGGATACGTCATGTTTTAGTTGTAGGAATTACTTTAAATGATAATTATTTAATTAAATTAAAAGAATTTATTGATACATTAAATAATGTAGATAAAATCGAAGTACTTCCATATCATACACTAGGTGTATCTAAATATGAAAATTTAGGTATAGATTATCCACTTAAGGATTTAAGATGTCCTACTAAAGAAGAAGTTATTCACGCTAAAGAATTATTAGGAGTAAAAACTAATGCTAATAAATGATAAAAATTATAAAAAATATTTAAAAGGAATAAGTGTAGTTGAAGTATCTGGCCAGTCATGTGCTAATTGTATTACGCTTATGCCTATATTAAATAATATTGTTTCAAAATATGAAAATGTTAATTTATTTCATATTGAAATAGATGAAAATTCAAATGAATTTATAAAAGAATATGAAATAATGTCTGTACCTACAATTATTATATTTAAGGATCAAAAAGAATATATAAGATGTAGGGGCTATCAACCAGAAGAAATATTAGAATTATGGATTGATAGTAAAATCAAAGAATTATCTTCTGATTAAGAATAATTCTTAATAAAATGCTTAAATGCTATTGAATATAGAATACTAATATTGTATAATAACGATGTATTTAAAGATAGATTAATATCTTTAATGTAATATGAAAGAGGTAAAATAAGATGTTTAACGAATGGGAAGGATTTAAAAAAGGTAAATGGAGCAATGATGAGATTAATGTACGTAATTTCATCCAATTAAATTATACTCCATACGAAGGTGATGGAAGCTTTCTAGCCGGTCCAACTGAAGCTACTAATAAGCTTTGGAAAGAAGTATTAGATTTAATGGCTAAAGAAAGAGAAAATGGTGGAGTATTAGAATGTGATATTGATAATCCAAGCCAAGTTAACTCCCATAAGCCAGGATATATAGATAAGGATTTAGAAAAAATTGTAGGTTTGCAAACTGATAAGCCACTTAAAAGAGCATTTATGCCAAATGGTGGTATAAGAATGGCATGCCAAGCTGCAGAGCAATATGGCTATGAAATTGATCCTACAATTAAAAATTTCTATTTAAAATATAGAAAGACACATAACGATGGTGTATTTGATGCTTATACTCCTGAGATGAGAAATTGTAGAAGTGCTCATATCCTAACAGGACTACCTGATACATATGGTAGAGGTAGAATTGTTGGTGATTATAGAAGAGTAGCACTTTATGGTGTTGATTATTTAATTGAGAAAAAAGAATTCGATAAATCTTTAATTGATGGTGAAATGACTCCAGATAGAATTAGAGATAGAGAAGAAGTTGCTGAACAAATTAAAGCACTACACGAATTTAAAGCAATGGCTCTATCTTATGGTATTGATGTATCTAAGCCAGCTAAAACTGCAAAAGAAGCTGTTCAATTCCTATATTTAGGATATCTAGCTGCAGTAAAAGATCAAAATGGTGCTGCCATGTCAATTGGTAGAAATTCAACATTCTTAGATATTTATTTTGAACGTGATTTCAAAAAAGGTATTATTACTGAATCTGAAGCACAAGAAATTATCGATCATTTTATTATGAAATTAAGAATGGTAAGATTCGCAAGAATTGAATCTTATAATGAATTATTCTCAGGTGACCCAACATGGGTTACTGAATCAATTGGTGGTATGGGAACTGATGGTAGAACATTAGTTACTAAAACATCATTTAGAGTACTTCATACACTAGATAACAT
>CADBQV010000022.1 GCA_902796895.1 uncultured Erysipelotrichaceae bacterium
AAAATATTTGCTTTAAATTTGTTTGAAAATATGATATATTATTATAGTCTTACAAAGGAGGGGTATTATGGAAGACAAAGAAAAAATTAATAATATCTATGATACACCATATCCTAAAAGACTTTTAGCTATAGTCATGCTTTTTTTTAAGCTTGGTGTAGTTAATTTTGGTGGAGGCTATGCACTTTTACCACTACTTTCAAAAGAATTAGTAGAAAAAAGAGGCTGGACAACTGATACTGACTTAGCTGATTATTATGCAATAGGACAGTGTACACCAGGAGCTATAGCCGTAAATGTATCAACATTTATTGGATATAAAATAGCAGGAATGTTAGGTGGTATACTTGCTACATTATCATTTGTATCACCGGCATTTATTATAATATTTGCAATAGCTACACTACTTACAAATTTTAGTGATAATCCATTTGTATTAAATGCCTTAGCTGGTATAAATGTAGTAGTATTTGTCTTAATATTATCTGCAATTGTTAAATTATCTAAAAAATCAATTCCAGATTTATATACATTATTTATAGCTATAATAGTTGCATTTTTAGCTATATTTGTAAAAGCTATACCTTTATATGTCTATGTTATAGCTGCAGCTTTAATTGGTCTTTTAATTAACATATTAAAAGATAAAAAATTAGCTAAACTAAAACCTAAAGAAGAAGCTATAAATGATGATTGTAGTGATAAATTAGATGATAATATAATAACTAATACAGATTTAATACCACAAATTAAAGATGATAAAAAAGAAAGTAATTTATATATGGCATTAGGCCTTATAATTGGCTTAATTTTTGGTTTTATTGCTGTATTTAGCTTTTTATTTATTAAAAAGAAAAAATATAGTGAGGGCGTAATTGCTACATCATTTTTATGGTTAATTATGGCAATAATTACTATAATATCTGTAATTTATGATAATTATATTTTATTTGAATTATATTTCAATTTCTTTAGAATTGGTATTTGTGCCTTTGGTGGAGGCCTAGCTACACTACCATTTTTAGATGAACTAGGTATGTCTACTGGTTGGTTTAATCAAGAAGATTTAGCAAAAATGCTTGCTGTATCTGAATCAACACCAGGTGCTATGGGTATAAATATGTCTACATATGTAGGTTATAGTGTAGGACAATTAGCATTTAATAATCCATTTATTTCATTTATATCAAGTATGATATCAACTTTAGGACTTGTTAGTCCATCAATAATAGTTATTGTAATTGTATCTTTATTCTTAAAGAAATTTAGTGATAATAAATATGTAAATTACGTGTTTTATGGACTTCGTGCTGCATCAATTGGTCTAATATGTGCTGCAGCATATTCAGTACTTGTAGTATCAGTATTTAATGTCGTAAGCTATGATGCAGAAGAAATTGTTCATTATAATATAATTACTGCGTTTAATTACACAAAAGATTATATAAATTCAAATGGTGGTAATTTCTTTAGTGCGATTAATTTATATATTGAGACATTAATTAATTTTAAAGCCCTAGGCTTAGGACTTTTAACTTTTATTTTAGTATTTAGATTTAAAAAGCATCCAGTAATCTATATTTTATTTGGTGCATTAATGGGAATAATACTAAAAATGGCAAATTGTAATATGTAGGTATAAAATATGAGTGTTTTAAAATGTGAAAATATAAGCTTTTCTTTTGGAAATAGAATAATACTTGAGGATGCATCATTTGTAATGAATAAAGGTGAGCATATCGGTTTAATAGGCTTAAATGGTGAAGGTAAATCAACATTTATTAAGGTTATTACTGGTGAATTAACACCAGATAGCGGAAAAATAGAATGGGCAAGAAGAATAACTACAGGCTATTTAGATCAATATACAAAATTAAAGGCTGGCTTATCTATTAGAGATGTATTAAAAGATGCATTTAAAAATATGTTTTTATTAGAAGAAGAAATGAATAAGCTATATGAAAATATGGCAAATATGACACCTGATGAGATGGATAAGGCAATGATTGAAGCTGGTGAAATGGCATCAGAGCTTGAATCATCAGGCTTTTATTCAATTGATTCTACAATTGAAGAGGTTGCCTATGGCCTAG
Source organism: uncultured Erysipelotrichaceae bacterium (assembly GCA_902796895.1). Taxonomy (GTDB): domain Bacteria; phylum Bacillota_I; class Bacilli_A; order Acholeplasmatales; family Anaeroplasmataceae; genus Anaeroplasma. The sequence goes on from CADBQV010000022.1 coordinate 2,094, forward strand.
GTTTAAAGGATATTGGACTTGATACAGATGTAACAAACCTATCAGGTGGTCAAAGAAGTAAGGTTTTACTTACAAAATTAATATTAGAAAAACCAATGATTTTAATATTAGATGAACCTACTAACTTCTTAGATGAAGAACAAATAAATTGGTTAGTTACTTATTTACAAAATTATGAAAATGCCTTTTTACTTGTAAGCCATGACATTCCATTTTTAAATAAAGTAGTAAATGTAATATATCATATGGAAGATGGTACCCTAACAAGATATACAGGTAATTATGATGATTACATGAGAATGTATGAAATTGAAAAAAGAAATCAAAATATAGCTTATGAAAAGCAACAAAAGGAAATTAAATCATTAGAAGAATTTATTGCTAAAAACAAAGCTAGAGTAGCTACAACAGATTTAGCTAAATCAAGACAAAGAAGACTTGATAAAATGGAAATAATTGATAAAGCTAAAGAGGTTATTAAGCCTACATTTAAATTTAAAGAAGCTAAAGCTTCAGGCAAATTTGTCTTTGTCGCTGACAATTTAGTAATAGGCTATAGTGAACCACTTACTAAACCAATTTCATTTACAATCGAACGTGGTCAAAAAATCGCAATACGTGGGGCTAATGGTATTGGTAAA